>JANNAJ010000058.1:0-5900 GCA_031384285.1 Verrucomicrobiota bacterium | reverse complement strand
GACGCGGAGTTGGACGCGTTGCGCCATGCGCTCGCAGCGTGAGCGACCCGTCAGCAGCCGGGTCCGGGGCCCGGCCGGACCGCGCATAGCACCGCCTTGGCCACGCGGGCGACGGGGATGCCTTCCAAGCAGCGGAAGTCGATCGGGCACTCGCGCCGGAAGCATGGCGAACAGGTCGCGTCGGACTTGAGGAGGTGATGCCGTGGATCGCCGTGGAGGCCGGGGCCGGTGAGTTCGGGCGACGTGCTGCCGAACGGGACGACCACCGGCGTCCCCACCGCGGCGGCGACATGCATCGGACCGGTGTCGTTGGTGATGACGACGCGGCACGCGGCGAGCGCGGCGCAAAGCTCGCGGAGAGAAGTCCGGCCGGCGAGGACGCGGACCGGCGCCCGTCGTCCCGGGCCCGGCTCCTGGAGCGCGGCCGCGATCTCTTCGGCCAGCGGGACGTCGGCCTTGCCGCCGAAGATGGCGAAACCGCAGCCGAGGCGCTGGTGCAGTCCGCGCGCGGCCTCGACGAAGCGTTCCTTCGGCCAGCGTTTCGCCGGGCCGTACTCGGCGCCCGCGTTGAGGCCGATCCACGTCGTGTGCGGATCCAGACCGAACTTAGCGCGCACCGCACCGAGTTCGGCCGGTGTCGCATGCAGATGCGGCGCGACCGGCGCGACGTCGCCGCCAAGATGCCCGACGAGCCGGAGGTAGTGATGGACCTGGTGCGACGACGACGGTGGCGGCGGGGCGGCTTCGCCGGATCCTCCGACGAGCCGGGCAATCTCCGCCTCGCTGCGCTTCCGCATCACCACGATGCCCGGGGCGGCCGGGACGATGTCGGTCAGCATCCAGTCGCGCCACGGCCGCACGCCGCCGACACGGCGAGGGATGCGCGCGAGCCATGCCTCCAGCCCGGACCGGGGCGAGTTCGGCAACAACAGCGCGAGGCCGGCCCGTTCGGCGCGCAACCGGCGTGCGACCGACCACACTCCTTCCTTGCTGCCGAAGGTCAGCACGCGGTCGACCGACGGATGGCCGGGCCAGAGCCCGGCGAGCTTCTCGTGGGTGAGCAGGACGATCTCGGAATCCGGAAACCGTTCGCGCAACCTGCGCAGCGCGGGCGTCGTCATCACCGCGTCGCCGAGCCAGTTCACACCGCGGACCACGATACGGCGCGGGGCGGTGTCCGGCGGGTGCGGTCGCGTCGTCGGCACGGTCATCCCTCCTCGTCGGACCCGGCCGGGGCCTTGGCGCCGGGGCGTTGCCATCGGCTCGCGGGTTTCCAGCGGCGGTGGACCCAGAACCAGTTGGCCGGATCCCGCCGGACGCCGGCCTCGAGCGCGGCGTTGATGTCGCGCATCAACGTCTCGACGGTCCTGGGCGCGCCGGCGGCATCGCGGACCGGGATCACCGGGCCCGCCTCGATCCGCCAGCGGGCGAGTCCGGTCCGGTAGCAGACCGCGGTGAAGATCGGGGCATCGTAGCGCAGCGCGAAGACGGCGCAGGCCGGGTTGCACGAGCAATCTTGGCCGAGGAAGGGCAACCACAGGCCGCGGTCGCCGCCGTGCTGGTCGGTCAAGAGCGCGAGCATGGTATGGCCGGCGTTCATCGCCTTGCGGATCTGGTCCGCCTCCGTCCTTCGCTCGAAGAAACGGGTGCCGCTCCGTTCGCGCAGCCCGAGGAAGATCTGGTTCAACGCCGGTTGGCGCAACGCGCGGTAAGTGGTCGCGATGGTCCAACCGGGCAGCTGTTCCTTCGACCGGGCGTAGAGCTCGAAGTTGCCGAAGTGCCCGACCGCGGCGACGACGCTCGGGCTTCCGGGCGGGACGGCCTCGCGCAACCCCACCCATTCGAGCCGCTCGGCGATGGCGGCGGCGGACATCGACGCGGTCTTGATGGCGCAGAGGTAGTTCTCGCCGAGCCGGCGGAAGTTCTCCTTGGCGATGGCGTGCCGTTCTCCGGCGGGCTTCTCGGCGCCGAACACGAGGTCGAGGTTCGCGAGCGCGACCTTCCGGTGCCGGGCATCGAGGAGGAAAGCGAGCGCGCCCCCCGCCCGCCCGATCCGCGCGACGAGCTCCAGCGGCAGGGCCTGGACCAGAGCGATGAACGCGCGGGCGAGGAGGACGAGGATCGCGTTCACTTGAAACAGATGCGGCGCACGGCCTCGTCGAAGCCACCGGCGCCGGCGGTGATCTTGATCTCGACGCGCATGAACCAGATCGGCACGTCGCGACGGTCGAGCTTTGGAAAGCGGACGGCGTCCTTCTGCGTGGTCACCACCATGTCGGCGCGGCGCTTCTTGGCGCGGTTGATGGCGTCGAGCACCTCTTGCTGGCTGAACCGGTGATGGTCGGCGAAGCGCCGCGCGAGCACGACCTCGGCGCCGAGCTCCACGAGCTTCTGCTCGAAGCTCTCCGGCTGCGCGATGCCGCTGAAGCTGGCGACGCGCTTGCCCCGGAGCAGGTCGAGCCCGGCCCGCTCGCCGGTGAAGACATCCTCGAAATAGAGCGGATGGTGGACGCACTCCACGATCTCGGCGCGCGGGTTGAGCCGCGCCAGACGCACGCGGAGGTCGTCGGTCCGGCGGCTGCGCTCGGGCGTGCCGCGGTCGACCTTGGTGAGGAAGACGACGCTGGCGCGGGAGAGATGCGAGGGCGGTTCGCGGAGCGTGCCGCGCGGGAGCAGATGCTCGTTGCCGAACGGCTGCTGGGCATCCACCAGCACGACGTCGGTGCGGCGGCCGCGGAGCTTCCAGTACTGGAATCCGTCGTCGAGCAGCAGCGTGTCGCAGCCGAAGCGCTCGACCGCGTAGCGGCCGGCCTTCACGCGGTCCTTGTCCACGAGGACGACGACGTCGCGGAGGTTCGACGCGAGCATGTAGGGCTCGTCCCCGGCGGTCTCGGAATCGAGCAGCAGCGAGCTCCCGTCGCTCACGACGCGGGGCGGCGTGGTGTCCTCGCGGAGCAGGACCTTGTCGAGCAGGCGCTCGCGGAGCGGTTTGGGACGGGAGCGGTATCCGCGGGAGAGGATGGCGACCTTGCGCCCGGCGTCCTGCAGCGCGCGGGCGAACTTCTCCACGACGGGCGTCTTGCCGGTGCCGCCGACGGTGAGGTTGCCGATGGCGATGACCTGCACGCCGAGCGTGGAATCGCGGAGGATGCGCGCGTTGTAGAGCACGCGCCGGAGCTTCACCGCGACGCCGAACACGCGGCTGAGGATGAGCAGCACGAAGCGGACGGCCGCGGCCTTCTTGCCGGGCCGTTGCTGGAAGATGACATCGAGCAGCCACGTCTCGGCCTGCTCGGAGAATTCTCGCCACGACTCGCGCACGGTCCGGCCACCTTGCCAAGCAGCGCCTCCCGGGCGGAAGACGGAACTGCGGCGGATCCCGGCGACGCCGGCGCCCGCGGTCGTCTCACCAGCGGATCACGCGGACCGCCGTCCCCGCCGCCAACGTCGTGCGAGGCGGCACGTCGACCAACCCGTCGGCCGCCGCCAGCGATCCGAGCAGATGCGACGCCTGCGCTCCGCTGGCCCGGACCATGCCGTCCGCATCGGTCGCGACGCGGACGAAATGCCGGCGTCCGTCGGGGTTCGAGAGCGGTCCTTCCAACGTGCCCGGAGTCGAGGGCGGACCGTGGTCGGCGATGCCTTGCAGCCGGCGCAACGCCGGCAGCACGAGCAGCACCGAGGTGACGAACGCCGACACCGGGTTGCCCGGCAGCCCGAAAAGGAACTTGCCCTGATGGCGGCCGAAGAAGAACGGCTTCCCGGGCTTGAGCGCCAATCTCCAGAACTCGAGCTCGCCGCCGAGCGCGGTGAACTCCGCCTTCACGAGGTCGTGCTCGCCCACCGACGCGCCGCCCACGGTGACCACCACGTCCGCCACCGCGAAGGCCCCGGCCAAAGCCGACCGGAGCACCTCCGCGTCATCCGGCACGCACCGCGCCGCCACCGGGACACCGCCGGCGCGGCGGACCAGCGCGGCGAGCATGGCAGTATTGCTCTCGTGGATCTCGCCAGTTCCGAGCGGTGCTCCGGGAGGACGGAGCTCGGACCCGTTCGCAAGGACCACGACACGCGGCGCGCGATGGACCGTCACCTCGGCAAACCCTGTTGCGCCGAGCAGAGCGACCTGCTGCGGCCCGAGCACGGTGCCGGCGACGACGATCCGCGCGCCTCTCCGCACGTCCTCGCCCCGGAACCGGACGTCCTCCCACGGCTTCACGCCTTCGCGGACGACCACGCGCGTCGGATCGGCCGGGTCGACGTCGACGTCTTCTTGCATCACCACGGCATCGGTGCCCGCGGGCATGGGCGCGCCGGTGAAGACGCGGACGCATCCACCCGGGCCGACGATGCCCGCGAATCCGCCGCCCGCAGCCGCCCGTCCGACCACCCGGAGCGGCGCAGGGACGGTCGCCGTGTCCGCGGAGCGCACGGCGTAGCCGTCCATCGCCGAGTTGTCGAAGGGCGGCAGGTCCCGGGGGCTGTAGACGTCGGCTGCAGCGACGCGGCCATCGGCAGCGGCGACGGGCACGGGCTCGGCGGGGAGGGCGACGAGGGTGGAAAGCAGGCGCTCGCGGGCGTTCTCGAGGGCGAGCATCCCGGCTCCTTCAGTCGACGGGCTCTTCCGTCTTGGCGAAGGCGTCGCGGAACCGCAACTTCCAGAGCGCGACGACGCCCGCAGCGAGCAACGCGAAAAGCACGCTGAGCTGGAGCTGTCGGTCGATCCCCACCGCGGTCAGCAGCACCGCGAACGTCCCGGTCGCGAAGGCCACTCCGTACAGCAGCAAGGACGCCTGCCTATGGTTGAGGCCGAGCGAGAGCAGGCGGTGGTGCACGTGGCTCTTGTCCGCGTGGAAGACCGATACGCCGCGACGCCAGCGCTTGAACATCACGCGCAAGGTGTCGAAGAGCGGCAGGCCGAAGAGGATCAGCGGCACCGAGATCAGCGGGCTGGCCGCGTGCTGGTTCTCCCGGAAGAGCGAGATGATCCCGACGCAGGAGAGGACGACCCCGATCGTCAGGCTGCCCGAATCGCCGAGGAAGATCCGCGCCGGGGAATGGTTGTGCGGCAGGAACCCGAGACAGGCCCCGGCCAGCGCCACCGTCAGCAGCGCCACGACGACGTTGCCGGTGAGGGCGTTGATGACGGCCAGGGCGATCGCCATGCAGACGGTGACACCGGAGACGAGGCCGTCGATGCCGTCGAGCAGGTTGATGGCGTTGGTGACGCCGACGATCCAGAGCAGCGTGACCGGCAGGCCGAGCCAGCCGACATGGATGAGGCCGCCGAGAGGGTTCTGGAAGGTCTCGATCCGGTACCCCCCGAACCAGAGGCCGACGGCGATCGTGGACTGGGCCAGGAACTTCTTCGTCGCATCGGCCCCCTTGATGTCGTCGTAGACCCCCAGCGCGAACATCGCCGTCGTCCCGAGGACGAGCGTGAAGAAAAGCCTCTCGTAGTTCTTGAACTCCTGGGCGATCGGATTGTGGAGCAGATAGAGGCCGGCCCACGGCAAAAGGAAGCCGAGATACACCGCGACGCCTCCCATGCGGGGCATCGGACGCGAGTGGACCTTGCGCTTGTCCGGCAGGTCCATGGCTCCGCATCTACGGGCCAACCAAGCGGCGAACGGCGTGAGCCAGAACGCCCCGAAGGCCGACACGGACAGCATGACGAGATAGGTCTTGTAGCTCATTCGAGCCGGGTTGGTCCCCGGAGGCGGGCGAAGAGCGAGCGATAGCGTTCCACCATCACCGCGGAGGCGAACTCCTCACGGGCACGCCGCCGTCCTGCTTCACCCAACCGAAGACGGAGGGATTCCTCGCCCAGAAGGCGCCGGAGCGCAAGCGCCAGCGCGGCGCTTTCACCGGGCGGAACGGTCAGGCCGGTCACGAGCGGG
>JANNAJ010000004.1:0-8461 GCA_031384285.1 Verrucomicrobiota bacterium | reverse complement strand
CCAAGTTCTCCCTCTGACCCAGTCTCATTTTGTTCCCACACCAAGTCTCCTTTTGAACTCCCGCCGACACGCTCCGACGCGTTGCTTGGATCACGGCGCGGTATCGGCCAGTCTCCGCGCGTGGTACAGTTCTTCCAGGCGGATAGCTGGGCTGGTTGGTTGCGCATCGGCGCGCGGAACGCGGCGTCCGACGGCGTGATGTATCTGCTCTTGGCCGGGACCGGTTGGGTGCTCGGCTACCTCCTCTTCCGACGGGCGTGGGCCCGGCGGAAGATCATCGCCGCCTATCCCGGCCGTGCCGACATCGTCCGCGAGGTCCGCCTGTCGCTGCAGACCCTGGTCGTCTACGGCATCGTGGGGGCGACCACCTTCTGGGCGGCCGGTCACGGTTGGACGCACCTCTACTGGCGCATCGGCGACCACGGCGCGGGATGGTTCTGGGCGAGCATCGCGCTGACCATCGTGCTGCACGACACCTGGTTCTACTGGACGCACCGGATGATGCACCGTCCGGCGTTGTTCCGTTGGTTCCACCGGGCGCATCACCGCTCGCACAACCCGTCGCCGTGGGCGGCGTACGCCTTCAGCCCGCTGGAGGCGATGATGCAGGCGATGATCTTCCCGCTCGCCGTCGGGCTCTATCCGATGCACCTCGCGGCCTTCGGCCTGTTCATGCTCTGGCAGCTCACGTTCAACGTCATCGGCCACACCGGCTATGAGATCTATCCGCGCCGGATGATGGATTCCTGGCTGGGCAAGGTGATCAACACGCCCACCAACCACGTGATGCACCACGAGACGTTGCGCGGGAACTACGGCCTCTACTTCAACGTCTGGGACCGCCTCATGGGCACGAACCATGATCGCTACGAGGAACGTTTCCGCGCCGTGACCGATCCCGAACGGCCCCGTGCCGCCGTCGGCTGACCCGCCCTCGCCATGGACTGCAACCCCGCCCGCACCAAGGACCCGGTCGCCTGGCTGGAGACCTGTCCTGATTTCTCGCAACCGCTCGTCGACCGCGTCCACGAGTGGATCCTCACGTGGGAACCCGACCTCACCGGATCGATCAAGTGGAACATGCTCTGCTTCACCGGGCGGAAGCTCGTGTGCGGTCTGAGCGCCTGCCAGAAGCACCTCGGCATCGTGTTCTTCCGCGGCACGGAGCTCGCGGACCCAGGCAAGCTGATGTTCGGAGGCGAAGAGAACACGAACATCCGGACGGTCCGCGTCACCACGCTCGATGGTTTCGATCGCGAGGGGTTGCGCCGGTTGGTCCACGCCGCTGCCGCGCTCGACGCGGACCCGACCGTGCCGCCGTTGCCCAAGGTGAGACGCGAACCGTGGCCGGTGCCCGAACTGCTCAAGGCGGCGCTGGCGCAGAAGAAGAACCGCGCCTCCGCGGAGGGCTTCGCGCGCCTCGCTCCGAGCTGCCAGCGCGAGTACAACGTATGGCTAACCACCGCGAAACGCCCGGAGACGTTGCAGCGGCGCTTGGAGGAGACGCTCGCGGCGCTCGCCGGAGGACGTAAGTGGGCGCAGCGGAAAGACGTGGGAGGCAAAGGTCGGGGGCAAGTGCGCGACGTCGCGTGACCGTCGGGCGGCGTAGGCGCGCGGTGCCCGCTCCAATGCCCCGTTGACAGCCTGTGCGGCTTCGCGTTGGTTCCGCGACCACCGCCGTTTACATCGGCGAACACCCTATGCGCCGCCCGATCCTGCTCGCCCTGCTGTCGTTCGTGTTCCTTCTGCGCGCCTTCGCCGCCTTCCCCGTCATCGCCGGCATCTCGCCCCTCAAAGGTCCGCCCGGGACCCATGTCGTGATCACCGGGAGGAACTTCATCGTCTTCAACGGTGACCCCGAGTTCCGGGTCGAGTTCAACGGCGTCCGCGCGACCGTTCTTTTCGCGACCTCGTCCGGGCTCGAGGTGATCGTCCCGTCCGACGCGACCACAGGGCCGGTCTCGGTCTTCAACCGCGACGGGCAGGATTCCACCACCTCTGATTTCCAGCCTTCGCCCCGCGTGACCGACGCCTACACGTCGCTCGACCTTTTCGGCAACCCGGTGCGGCCGGTGAAGGCGACCGCGGGCCAGGAGCTCACCATCACCGGGTTCAACTTCGTCGATCCCGCAGGCAGGCTCGCCATCTTCATCGGCGGGGCGCGGGCATCCGGTTTCGCGAGCGCCGAGACCCAGATCCACGCGACCGTCCCCGCGGCTGCCCAGAGCGGCCCGGTCATCGTCACCAACAGCGCCGGCGCCTCCACGAACGGCATCGTCTACCTGAACCCGGTCATCGAGACCTTCCCTCCGTCCGCGGCCGTGGGCGACACGATCGACATCGTCGGCCGGAGCTTCTTCGGCGCCATCTCCTTCACCATCGGCGGCGCTCCGGCGACGTTCACGGTCCGTTCTGGGACGAACATCCAGGCGGTCGTCCCCGCGACGGCGGTCGACGGCAAGCTGTCCGTCTCTTCGCCGGGCGGGACCTACATCACGGTGGGCACGTTCCGGCTGCGGCCGCAGGTGACCGGGTTCACGCCGGTCGGCGGCCCGGTCGGCACCGTGGTCACGCTCGACGGCACGGGGTTCGGCGGCATCACGTCGGTGCGTTTCGGCGAGGTCGCGGCGACCAAGTTCACCAACATCAGCGCGGTCAAGCTGACGGCGGTCGTGCCGCAAGGCGCGTTCACGGCGCCGATCCGGGTGGGGAACGCGATCGGCACCAACGTCACCGCGACGCCGTTCTATGCGACGCCGGTCGTGGGCTCGTTCGCGCCTTCGTCGGGACGCCCCGGTGACGACGTGGTGCTCACCGGCGCGAACTTCACCGGCACGACCAAGGTCGAGCTCGGCGGCGTGGACGTCCCGCAGTTCACCGTCACCGCGACCAACAAGATCTCGGCCAAGGTGCCCGCCTCCGCGGTCACCGGGAGCTGGCGCGTGTCCACGCCGGGCGGCGCCGATGTCAGCGATGCCAGCTTCACGGTCATCGGGCCGACGCCGACCGTCGCCGCGTTCAACCCGGTCGCCGGACCTCCCGGCACGCAGGTCACCATCACCGGCCAGAACCTGTCCACCGTGACGAAGGTCGAGTTCAACGGCGTCCCGGCGGCGTTCACGGTCGCCGGAGCCGGCCTGCTCGCCACGGTGCCGGCCAACGCGACGACCGGCCCGGTCCGCGTGACCAACCCCGCCGGGCAGGCGGTCGGGGCGACCAGCTTCACAGTGGGCGGCAGCGCCGATCTCCGCGTCACCTTCACGGCATCGGCTCCGGCGATCGCGCACGGTCCGTTCTCGTTCAGCCTCCAGGTGGTCAACCGCGGTCCGCTCGCGGCGAACGGCGCGAAGGCGGTCGTCACCTTGCCGGCGACCGCTGCGTTCGATTCGGTCAGCGGCTTCGGGGACTTCGACGTCGTCGGCTCCAAGGTGACCTTCAACCTGGGCGACCTCGCCTCCGGGGCGACAGTGAGCGCGTTCGTCCGCGTCCGTCTCGGCGCACCGGCGACGCTGTCGGCCAAGGCCGAGGTCTCGAGCGCGACGAACGACGAGGTGCCGGGGAACAACTCGGCCGCGCTCGCGGTCGTCTCCGCCTATCCGTCGCTCGCGCTCGAGCTCGCGGACAGCACGGAACTCTCGCTCCAGTGGACCTCGCTCGCGACGAACTACGTGATCGAGACCACGCCGTCGTTGACGGCTCCGGCAGTGTGGGCGCCGGTGACCGAACCGCCGGTCGACGACGGCGTCAGCCGCCAGCTCGTGCTCCCGCTGGGGCCCGGCGACGGCTACTATCGGCTGCGGTTGAAGTGAACGCCCGGGCGGCGGTCCGTGCGCCGGACCCCGTCCGTCGCAAGCGGACGGAGGCGCGGTCCATGCCGGCACCTCGCCCGCATTTCCGTCGAGAAGCCCGACAAGTGCAGAAGACGAGGCGACGAGCCTCGATCTCGCGGGCCCACTGAAGGGCTTTTCACGCCGGCCCGCGGGAGCGCAGAATCCCGTCGCCGGGCTGAAGCGGGCTTCTGAGCCGGAACCATGCAGATGGATCAGGGTGGCACGGCCAACCTGGCCGTTCTCGGCGGCAACTTGCCGCCGAGTTTCGGCACCGCCCGCGCACCCACCAAAAGTTGCATTCCCGGCGCAACCAGAGCGATGGGCGGGTTGCCCGCCACAATGAGCCGTCGGCCCGTACCACCCAGACCTCTTTCGCATCGTTCCGGCTGAGAACCTGCCGCGATCGGGACGCCCTTTGCGGCTGTCGCACCAAGGCCTGTCCATCTAGGCTCCGCATCGTGCTCGACCGACTGCCTTCCTCCTTGCTCCGCATCCTCCGCGGGGCGCCGGAACTGGCGCATTCGTATCTCGTCGGCGGTTGTGTGCGGGACTGGTTTCTCGGCGTGCCCGGCAAGGACTTCGATGTGGAGGTCTTCGGGCTCGGCTACGAGAGGCTGGCAGGGGTGCTTTCGCGCTGGGGACGTGCCGACCTGGTCGGGCGCTCCTTCGGCGTGGTGAAGCTGTCGGTCGGCGACGAGGTCTTCGATTTCTCGGTGCCGCGGCGCGATTCGAAGGTCGCTCCGGGCCACAAAGGGTTCGCCGTGGAGTTCGATCCGGCGCTCACGCCGAGGGATGCCGCCGCCCGGCGCGATTTCACAGTCAACGCGCTGATGTTCGATCCGCAACGCGGTGAGATGCTGGATTTCTTCGGCGGCGAGGCGGACCTGCGGGCGCGGGTGCTCCGGCACACCGGCGCGGCCTTCGCCGAGGACCCGTTGCGCGTGCTGCGCGGGATGCAGTTCGCCGCGCGGTTCGGACTCGATGGCGCGCCGGAGACGGTCGCGCTGTGCCGGAGCATCGCCGGGACCTTCCCTGAGCTCGCGACGGAGCGCGTGCTGGGCGAGTGGATGAAATGGGCGACCCGGTCCACGGTGCCGTCCGCGGGGCTGCGTTTCCTGCGCGATTGCGGATGGATCGGGCACTTCCCGGAAACGGCCGCGCTCATCGGCGTGCCGCAGGAACCGGAATGGCATCCGGAGGGCGACGTGTGGACCCACACGCTCCACTGCCTCGACGCGTTGGTCGGGCTCGACGGTTGGCTGGAAGCGGACGAGCAGACGCGCGCGGTGCTCAGTTTCGCGGTGCTGGCGCACGATTTCGCAAAGCCGGCCTTCACGCGGACGGTCGAGCGCGACGGCCGGCAACGCGTCGTCTCGCCCGGGCACGAGGCGGCCGGTGGACCGCTGGCGGAGCAGTTCCTCCTCCGGCTCGGCGTGCCGAACATCCTGCTCGCGCGCGTGCCGCCGTTGGTCGCCGACCATCTCGCCCATCTCAACGCCGCGACACCGCGCATGGTCCGCCGTCTCGCGGACCGCCTCGCGCCCGCGAACATCCTCGAGCTCGCGGTCGTGATGGTCGCCGACGCCTTCGGTCGGCCGCCGCGTCCGCAGGTCGTCCCCGACGCCGTGTCGCGGTTGCTCGACGTCGCGGCACAGCTCGACCTCCAGTCCAAGGCCCCGAGGCCGGTCCTGCTGGGACGCCATCTGATCGAGCGCGGTATGGTCCCGGGCGTCGCGTTCAAGGCCGTCCTCGAAGACGCGTTCGAGGCGCAGCTGGAAGGGGCGTTCGCCGACCTCGCCGGAGCACAGGCCTGGCTCGCGGAGCGGTTCGCCGCGGATCCGCCGCCGGCTCCGGACCCGGTCAGCGCCTGAAGAGCTCGATCAGCTTCGCCCTGCGGAAAGCGAAGATCCGACGGACGTCGCCACGGACGAAGAGACGCTCCACCAGCGCGCCGCCCCACACGGCGTAGCGGACCTCATCGCGGCAGAGCGTCCCGCCATCGCGCTCCTCGAAGGTGTGGGTGTGGTGCCAGAGACGGTACGGCCCGCGGAGTTGGCGGTCCGTGAAACGGAAGGGCGGTTCCCAGGTCTCGATCTCCGTGCGCCAGCGCATCGGGAAGCCGCGCAGACGGATGCGGTAGTCGATCAACGCCCCCGGCCGCATGTCGATGGGCGTGGGCGTGAGGATCTCGAACCGCACCCACGGCGGGGTGATGACGCCGAGGTTCCGCGCATCGGCGAAGAACGGGAACACCTCGGCGCGCGGACGCGGCAGCCAGATCTCATCGCGGAACGTGTGCTCGTGCATCGTCCGACACCTTCGCACACATCCTCGGGACGCCAAGAGCTCTGGAGGTGAAGAACCGCGCGGGACCGGTGTCCCGCGCTGAACGCTGCCGGACGGATCCCGGGTGTGCCGGGTAGCCGTGCCCGCGTCAGCGGACCGGCTTCTTCTTCGGCGCGACCTTCTTGGGCGATGGCGCCTTGGCCGGCGTCTGCACGGTGAAGGTGACTTCGCCCGACCAGACGCTGCGCGGGCCCACGACCGTCTCGACGCGCAGCGTGTGCGGGCCCTGCGGGAAGTTCGCGAGATGGAAAAGGAAGCGTCCTTCGGCCGTCGCCACCGTCTGTCCGAGCACCTGCTTGCCGTGGTACAGGCGCACGAGCCCGCCCGGCTCCGCGGTGCCGGCCAAGTCGCCGATCGCGCCGGAGGAGAAGACCGTCCCCGGTCGTGGCGACACGATGACCGAAGGCGCGAGCGCCCGCGGTGGCGGGGCGACCGGAGCCTTCCGCACGGCCGCGACCGACGGCGCGGGCAGCACCGCCAGCGCCGCGACCACGAGCACCAAAAGTACCGGCGCGGCCAACGACCACCGGTCGATGGCCGGGATCCAGTAGCGCGGTCTCAGGGCGGCGAGCATGGGTCAGCGGAGGCAGGCGGTCCGGCACCGCGCGGCGCGGCGCGACGACCACGGGGCGATGGATCGGACGGGGTTCATGGGTTCTCGCGGGCGGCGGCGCGGGCGGCGGCCTGGGCGATCCACGCCGCGTGGTCGGCCGGCCGTTGCGGTGTGCCCGGCCAGACCTCGGCAAGGCGCTCCGCGGAAGTCCTCGCGAGCGTCTCGAAGGTGCAGATGCCCGCGTCGTGGAGCTTCTTCTCGGCCGCGGTGCCGATGCCTTCGAGTTGCGCCAGGCCGTCCGGTTCCGACCCGTTCCATCGGCGTCCGACCGATCTCGTCTCGCGGGCGAGCCGGGCGGCGTCGATGCGGATGCCGTCGAGGTCCGCGACCGAACGCTCGGTCTCGGTGAGGTCCAGCGCTTCGGCGATGTCCGCGTCGCTGAGCTGCGACAGCTCCCAGTAGCTACCGACGCCGACGGCGTGGAGCTTCTGCTCGTAGGTCGGTCCGATGCCCTCCACGTCGGAGAGATGCTGCGGGCAGGCGGCGAAAAACTCCTCGGGCTCGGGCTCCGGTTCGGTGGCCGGCCGCTTCGCGCGTTTGGCGGCGGGAGGTGCCGCTGACCGCAGGCTCGCCAGCTCGGCGGCCATCTCGTTGCGCTCGCGGGTCATCAGCTCCAGTTCGGCGAGCAGGCCGGAATCGGCCGTCGTTGCTGCAGACGTGTCCGGCGCCGACGTCGGGACGACGACAGGGGCGGGCCGTTCCGCGAGCTCGGCCTGGAGGCGTCCGTGCGCATCGGAGGTCGCGCGCAGCTCGGCTTCGACCTCGTCGAGCTTCTCGCGCATCGTGGCGACCTGCCCTTCGCGGATCTGGACCTCGGCCTCCAAGGTCGCGCGCGTCTGGAGCGTGGCCTTGTGGTTGGCCTGGACCTGGGCGTGCTGGGTCCGGAGGGCGACCAATTCTTCGTTCGCCTCGCCCAGCAGCGCGGAGAGCTGCTTCACCTCGTCCTGTCGGGCCTTGAGCTTCTGCTCGACCGGTTCGACGTCGGCCCGGGCGTCCTTCAGCGCGGTCTCCAGCTTCTCGGCCTGGGCACGCAACGTGGCGTTCTCCTTTTCCGCCTTCGCCAACGCCGCGGACGAGCGTCCTGCCTCTTGGGCGGCGGTGGCCGCGCTCTTCGCCATGGCCGCCTCGGCCTCGGCTTTCTCCGCGCGGACCGCGGTGAGCATCGACTGCGCGGCGGACAAGGCCCCGAGCGCTTCGCCGCCGGAAGCCTGGGCGTCGGCCAGGCTGCGCAACGTCTGCTGCAGGTCGGAGCCGAGCGCATCGGCCTTCGTGGTCTGGGCGCTGAGGTCGTGCTCGAGCCGAGGGATGCGTTCGGCGAGCGTCGCGGCCTCGGCGACGGCGCGGGCGAGGTTGCCGCGGAGCGCCTCGATGGTGGAACCCGAGGTGGCCAGCTCGGCGTCGCGGACATCGGCGCGAAGGCGGAGATCGGCGATCTCGGAAGCCTGGCCGCGCGCCTCGGCCGCCGCGACCGTCAACTGCGCGGAGGTGGACACGAGCTCGCGCCCGAGCGCCGTCCGGGCTTCGCCGACCTTGGCCAGCTCTGTCTCCGTGTCGGCGAGCCGGGCCTTGAGCGCGGCTTCCTGGGCAGCGAGCAGCGCGCCGGACTTCTGCGCGGCGGAGAGCTCCGCGGAACGGTTCTTCAGATCGACCTGCGTGCGGCCATGGACGTATC
>JANNAJ010000776.1:0-3382 GCA_031384285.1 Verrucomicrobiota bacterium | reverse complement strand
ACATCCGGCACGGGCTCCCCGTCCAAGGCCATCTCGTCGGTCGACGTCGCGGCACCGGGGCCGGTCGTCGGACGGATGCCGGCGAGCAGCGATCGGAGCGACGGGACCTGTTCCTGGGCGAGGCGCAGCGCGATGAGGTCGCGGGCGTTGCCGGACCCGAGGCTGAGCCGGGCGAGCGTGCGCTCGAGGTCGCGCACATCGGCGAGACGCGCGCGGAAGGCCTCCAGCACGGTCGGAGCGGCGATCCAGGCGGCGACCGCGTCCTGTCGGCGATGGATCGGCGCCGACGCGGCGAGCGGCTGGGTGAGCCAGTCGCGGAGCCGTCGCGCGCCCATCGGCGTGGCGGTGCGGTTCAGCGCGGCGAAGAGCGTGGTGTTCCGCACCGCGTCGCGGTGGAGCGGCTCGAGCACCTCGAGGTTGCGCAGCGACGTCGCGTCGAGCACGAGATAGTCCGCGACCTGGTAGAAGCCGAGCCTCGTGAGATGCGCCAGGTCGCGGCGGAGATGGTGCGCGAGGTAATGGAGCACCGCGCCCGCCGCGCCGACGGCGGCGGGACGGTTCCGCAGGCCGAAGCCGTCGAGCGACGCGACCTTGAGATGTTCGCGCAACGTGAAGACGGCCGTCTCGGGCTGGAAGGTCCAGTCGTCGTAGCCGCTCAACTGGGCGCCGGAAGCGGACCGCGCCGGAAGCATGCCCGCGGCGTCGTCGGAAGCGACGGAACGGCCGACGATCCCGGCGAGCGAGCGCGCTTCCGCGGGCAGGACCAGTTCCGCGGGACGCAGGCGCTCCAGCTCCGCGAGCAAGGACTTCGCCTCGTCGAGCTCGGTCACGCGGAAATCGCCGGTGGTGAGGTCGACGACGGCGAGGCCGAAGGTCTTGCCATGCGCGAAGACGGCGGCGAGGAAGTTGTTCCGCTCGGCCTGCAGCAGGCGCTCGTCGAAGTGCGTGCCCGGCGAAAGGATCGCGGTGACCGCGCGCGACACGAGCTTGCCGGGCCTCGCCTCCTCGGCCTGGTCGCAGATGGCGACCTTGCGGCCGTGCTTGAGCAGGCGACCGATGTAGTTGTTCGCCGCGTGGTGCGGGAGCCCGCACATCGGGACGCCGTTGCGTTGGGTGAGCGCGAGGTTGATGAGCTGCGACGCGACGACGGCGTCCTCGAAGAACATCTCGTAGAAGTCGCCGAGCCGGAAGAGCAGCAGCGCGTCCTTCGGGAGCTCCGCCTTGATGCGGCGGTACTGCGCCATCATGGGCGTGAGCTGAGGTTCCGGAGCGCTGCTGGACATGTGTCGGCGAGGCTAGAAGAGCGGCACGCGCTCGCAAAGCGCGCAGACGGAGAGACGTCCGGCGCAAAATAATCCGGGCATGGAAACGAAAACGCTGGCCCGTGTGCGCCGGCGCCATTACAAACCCGCAAGACGAATTCCACATTTTCCCCCTCTTCGCTGACGC
This sequence comes from Verrucomicrobiota bacterium, assembly GCA_031384285.1. GTDB lineage: Bacteria > Verrucomicrobiota > Verrucomicrobiia > Limisphaerales > UBA9464 > CAIVQB01. The sequence continues at coordinate 1,933 of JANNAJ010000776.1, read as the reverse complement.
GAAGCAACATGGAAGCTATTTCCAAACTTTGAAGGGAGGTGACGATCGATGGCAGCCAAAAAGGCACCTGCAAAGAAAGCCCCGGCGAAAGCCGCGGCCAAGCCCGCCGCGAAAGCGGTAGCTAAGCCCGCCGCAAAAGCGGCAGCAAAACCCGCCGCTAAGAAGAAAGCGGCGAAGAAGTAACCTGAACCAACCCTGAGGCGGAAGCGGGACACCCAAAGTGTGCTGCTTCCGCCTCTGCTTTTCCCGCGTTCCTCCCCGGCGCGCAGCACGGGAGATTTCTTGGCTCCCTTCCGCGGCGCGCCTCCGGCTAGACTCCTCGCATGGCCCGATTGGTCTTCGACATCGAGACGTCCGCGCTGGGGCTCGAGCACTTCGACGAGACGCAGCAAGAGTATCTGTTCCGCGAGGCGGAGCGGCTCCCCGACCCCGACGCGCGCGCCAGACGTCGTGCCGAGATCTCGCAGATGTTCAGCCTTTGGCCGCTCACGGCGCAGGTCGTCTGCATCGCCATGGTCAACGCCGACACCGGCCGCGGCCAGGTGCTCTTCCAATCGGACGACTTCGACGAGGAGGAGCCCGATGAGGCCGCCGCCGCGGCGGTGGAGTTCGCGCCCCAACCCGACGAGGGCGAGCTGCTCACCGCGTTCTGGGACGTCGCCAAGCGCTACGACAGCATCGTCACCTTCAACGGCCGCGGCTTCGACGTGCCCTTCCTCTATCTGCGCTCCGCGCTGCTCAACGTGCCCATCACGCGCAAGGACTGGTTGGGTTACCGCTACAACACCGAGCCCCATTGCGACCTCGCGGAGCAGTTCTCGTTCTACAACGTGAGCGGCAAGGAGGGCGCGGCGCGGAAGTTCAACCTCGATTTCTACTGCAAGGCCTTCGGTATCCCGACGCCCAAGGCCCAGGGACTCTCCGGGCTCGACGTGAACGACCTGCTCGCCGAAGGCCGCCACCGCGACATAGCCGAATACTGCCTGCGCGACGTGGAAGCCACCGTGGAGCTGTTCAAGATCTGGAAGGACCGCCTCGCCGGGATCAAGTGACGTGCGGGGTCCCGCTACGCTTCGTTCCCTCCGATCCGCCGCCGCCTTTCACCTCGGGAGCGCCGCTGCTCCGCGCCGCCTCCGGGGCCGGGACCCCGGTCGCGACGTCGGGGCCTTGGAAAGATCGGCGCCGGGGCGCGCCGTCGCGGACAGGATTCTTCTCGTTCCTCCGCGTCGACGCGGACGAGCGATCGGGTCAGGGTAGGTCCATCCGGACGGTGTGCGCCCCGTTCCGACGGGCCGTGAGAGCCCGGTCATCGGCGGAGTCCGGCGCGGGAGGCGAATGGCATCGGCAGGCGACGAAGGGGGCCGATCATGGGAGATCCGTTCTGATATCGGGTGCGACGGCGGAGTCACCTCGCTGTCGCCACGCTCGCGGTGGCGGCCTCGACGGCGGGCCGCGGAGAAGGCGCGGGTGATGCCCAGCCGTTGTCCGCGAGCGAGCTGTTCAGCGACCAACCGAAGGGCCTGGGCGAGCACATATCCGCCTTGAAGTTCGTCTACACGGGCGAGTCGTTCGCCGATGTCGCCGGCGGTCTGCGGCAAGGTGTGGTCTTCGACGGCATGGCGAAGCTCGGTGTCGGCTTCAACCTCGGGAAGATCGCGGGCTGGGACGGCGCATGGATCTACGTCAACACGATCTTCCCGCATGGCGAGAGCCTGAGCCAGAACCACACCGGGGACCTCGGCGTGGTGAGCAACATCGACACGTACGACGGAGTCCGGCTGTACAAGCTGTGGTTCCAGCATCTGCTCGACGACGGCCGGAGGTCGCTGCGGATCGGGCAGAACGCGGCGGACAAGGAGTGCTTCGTGTCCGAAAGCGCTTCGCTCTACCTCAACAACAGTTTCGGCACCTTTCCGGTCGTGGGCGCGAACCT
>JANNAJ010000743.1:0-4091 GCA_031384285.1 Verrucomicrobiota bacterium | reverse complement strand
GCAGAAGGAGGTGGAGTTCTCCATCATGCTGCCAAGCATGCGGCCGATCTCCTCGCAGAGACCGACAAGGCGAGCGTGTTCCGCGGCCGGCAAGTAGCCGTCGTCCTGCGCGGTTTCCAACCAATGTTGCGTCTCCATCTGTTCTGCGTCCGCATCGCTGAGCTTGGCGACGAAATGTTTCTCGTAGCGACGCTTCGCCCACGACTCGGCGATCTGTGCGCCGATAGAACGCGCTGCCCGACGAAGCGGGTCCGTCAGCGAGAACTTCTCTTCCGCCGGAAACGCCTTCGACACACGGAACACCTCCCGCGCGAGCTGCCGTTGTTTCTGGTAAACAACCAGCTCCCGGAAGCTTCTGGCGTATGGCAAGCTGGTCGGATCCATGGGCGGCTACGGCTTGGCTTACTGGATACTGACTACTGATGACTGATCACTTCTTCGTCACCCCTTGGTCAGCGTCTCATCCAAGTTGAACAACACGTTCGCCAGCACCATCCAGGCGGCGAGCTTGCGGGATTCGATGGTCGCGGGGCGATCCGCCGAACCGACGTCGATGAAGGTCGCGGCGTCTTTCGCGTCGCGGCGGAAGCCCTTCATCTGTTGGTCGAGCAGCGCGGCGAGCCGGTCCTTCTCCATCCGGGTGGGCATGCGGCCGACGCAGCTGCGGAAGGCGAACTCGATCCGGGCCGCGTCGTCCTTGCCGCCTTCGGTGAGCACGTGCTGGGCGAAGACGCGCGCCGCTTCGAGCAAGGTCGGCTCGTTGAGCGCGGCGAGGGCTTGGAGCGGCGTGTTGGTGCGCGGCCGGCGGGCGACGCAGACCTCGCGGCTCGGCGCGTCGAAGGTCGCCAGCGTCGGGTAGGTGCAGACGCGTCGCCAGAAGGTGTAGATCGCGCGGCGATACAGGTCGGGCCCTTCGCTGACGGGCCATTCATCCATGCCGATCTCGGGACGGAGGAAGCCGATCTCCTTCCAGAGCGTGGGCACCTGGACGGGATAGACGCTCGGGCCGCCGAGCTTGGGGTTGAGCAGTCCGCTGACGGCGAGCGCGTGGTCGCGGATCATCTCGGCGTCCATGCGGAACCGCGGGCCGCGCGAGAGCAGGCGGTTGTAGAAATCCTTCTCCATCCGGCCGGCGTCGGTCGCGGCGTCCTGCCGGTACGTGGCCGACATCAGGATGAGCTTCTGCATCGCCTTGATGTCCCATCCGGTGCGGACGAACTCGGTGGCGAGCCAGTCCAGCAGGTCCTGGTGCGACGGCGCCTCGCCTTGGCGGCCGAAGTCCTCGGAGGTCTTCACGATGCCCGTGCCGAAGCTCTGCTCCCAGAGCCGGTTCATCGTCACGCGGGCGGTGAGCGGGTTCGCGGGATCGACCAGCCACTTCGCGAGGGCGAGGCGGTCAGGCTTGGCTCCGGCGGGAAGCTGCTGGAACACGGCGGGAACGCCGGCCGAGACATCGTTGCCCTTGGTGAGGAAATCGCCGCGCAGATGCACATAGGTCTGCCGGGGTTGCGGCTCGGACCGTTCGGCGACGATGAGGCTGGTGAACTTCTGTCCGGCGAGCGCCTTCTCCCGCTGCTCCAAGCGGAAGCGTTCGCGCTCGAGGTCCCGGATCCGCGGATCCGCGGTCCGGTGATGGGCCGCGAGTTTCGCGGCTTGGTCCGGGGAACGCTTGGCCGCCGGCGCCGCCGCGATCTGACGGACCTCATCGGCCACCGGCCAACGCGCGGCGGCGTCCTTCTCGGTGGTGACCGAGATGCGGAAGCGGCCGATGCAGTGGCTGTTGCCGTGGTAGTGGTCGAACCGGAAGGTGAGCTTGCTGCCGCCCTTGTAGCCGGCCGGATCCTTGAGGTCGGCGATGAGGAAATGGCGCTGGCCGAACTGCGGTCCGATCGCCCATCCGGTCTTCGGGTTCCGGTCGATGGCGTGCTCCGCCTTGTAGTACAGCTGCTCCCAATCGGCCGTGGCCTTCACGAAGAACAGGTTGGTGTCCGCCGGCATCGCGCCGGTCCTGGGCGCGGCGCTGAAGGAGAACTCGTCGAGGATGAAGTTGCCGCTCGCGCCCCAGCGGCCGGGTCCGTTCTTCGGCAGGCTCGGGTCGGGCAGCACCTCGAGCAGGACCGCGGTGATACCGGTGAGATCGGTGTCGGCGCTGATGGTGATCGTGTCGTAGATCGGGTTCACCCCGGTGCCGAGCACGGAGCCGTCCGGAAGGTTCGTATAGCTGGAACCGCCGGTGGACGTGATGCCCTTGAGGTCCAGCACGCGCCAGACGTCGCCCTTCTTGGCGACCTGCTTCTCCCAACGCGCTTGTTCCTCGGCGCGCTTGGCTTCAGCAGCGGCGAGATCGCGACGGGTCTGCTCGAGACGTTGGCGGACATGGCCCTCGGTCTGGCTGAGATCGGGCTTGGGCACCTCGATGTTGGGCGCCGGGCTGTAGTTGCCGCCATCGGTGGTGTTGTTGAAGAACGCGTAGAACTTGTAGTAGTCGTCGTGCGTGATGGGGTCGTACTTGTGCGTGTGGCACTCCGCGCAGCTCAGCGTCAGCCCGAGCCAAGCGGTGCCCACGGTCGCCACGCGGTCCTTCACCGCTTTCACGCGATATTCCTCCGCATCGCCGCCGCCTTCGTCGTTGAGCTTCGTGTTGCGGTTGAAGCCGGTGGCGATCTTCTGCTCGACCGTCGGCGAAGGGAGGAGGTCTCCCGCGATCTGGTCGATGGTGAACTGGTCGAAGCGCTGGTTGCGGTTGAAGGCGTTGATCACCCATTCGCGGTAGGGCCAGATCGAGCGGGCGAGGTCAACCTGGTAGCCGTTGGAATCGGCGTAGCGCGCGAGGTCGAGCCAACCGCGGGCCATGTGCTCGCCGCGGTGCGGCGAGGCGAGCAGGCGGTCGACCAGCTTCTCATAGGCATCCGGCGAGGTGTCGCCGACGAACGCCTGGATCTCGGACCAGCTGGGCGGAAGGCCGGTGATGTCGAGGCTGAGACGGCGGGCCAACGTGTGGCGGTCGGCCTCGCCTTTCGGGTGCAGACCTTCTTTCTCCAAGCGGGCGAGGATGAATCGGTCGACATCGTTGCGGACCCACGGGGCGTCCCTCACCGACGGCGGCGCCGCGTGGGCCGGCGGCTGGAAGGCCCAGTGCTTGGCCGGATCGATCTCGGGCCACGTCGCCCCGTCGTCGATCCACTTGCGCAAGGCAGCCACCTCGGCGTCGGAAAGGCGCGCGCCCTTGGGCGGCATGACCTCGTCCGGATCGGCGGAGGTGACGCGCAAGAGGATCTCGCTGGTAGAAGCCTTGCCGGGGACGAGCGCGATCTTGCCCGACTTGGCGGGTTTGAGGGCGGCGGCGCGGGTGTCCAACCGGAGGTCGGCCTTCTGCTTGTCCGGCCCGTGGCATTCGGAACAGCGCTTGATGAGGATGGGCTCGATCTCCTTCGCGAAATCCGCGGCGGCGAGCGCCAAGGGACAGGCCGCGATCCACAGGCCGCAGAGGGCGATCGCGAAGGCGGACGGGACGTGCATCGGTTTCATCGTGTTGATCCAAGCCCCCGGCATCGATGGACGAGACTTCGCGCCCGAACGGTCCCGGAGAGCGGGACACTTTGTATTCAAGCTTCGCCGCGAGCCAAACCCCAATCTTGCAGAAGACCCTACTGAACTTGTCCCGGCCGATGAATTGCGCAAGAGGCCGGGATCCTGAGGTCGCCGCCGAGGTGCCCGACCGGTGCCGGTGCCGCGGTGGGGCACCACGGCACCGGGCCGGTTCGGATCAGCCGGCGGTGAATTCCAGCACGCCATCTTTGCCGGCGGTCGCCTTCACGATGTCGCCGGACTTGAAGTCGCCGGCGAGCAGCTGCTGGGCGAGCGGGTTCAGCAGATGGTCCTGGATGGCGCGCTTCAACGGACGTGCGCCGAACTGCGGGTCGTAACCTTCCTCCGCGAGCAGCTTCTTGGCGGGATCGTCGACCTGCAGGGTGATCCCTTGGGCGGTCAGCCGCTTGAGCAGACGCGCCAGCTGGACGTCCACGATCCGGGTCAGCTCCGATTCGTCGAGGCTGTGGAAGATGATGGTGTCGTCGACGCGGTTGAGGAAC
>JANNAJ010000737.1:0-12271 GCA_031384285.1 Verrucomicrobiota bacterium | reverse complement strand
CTTCCTCAAGGCCGAAAAATGGTGGAAGCTGGAAGCGAGTGGGACCATGTCCCGGACGGCCTGAGCGCGTTCGTCCTGCCAATGCTGGCACGTCTGACAATGGTTTCGGGAAGGGCAGGGGGGCCAAGGGTTCCTCGGCTATAACCGAGACGACGGCATTTCGTCCGTCTCACCGCCCGCGCAGCGGGCGGTGAGATGGTCGAAAGCCTAACTTGTAGAACACTCGCGCCCGCAGCAAACGGCCGATGACGACGTGAGGACCGAAGCATCAGCAAACAGCCTCGCAGAGCTTGGCGCGATGGTCGCCCGGTTCGGCCTGCTCGCTCCGCTAGCGATGGCGGCGGCTGAACTCGGGGTGTCCCAGAGTCGGGTTTACCAACTTGCCCAACTTGCTCGTCTGCGCGTCGTGGTGGTCTTCGGTGTGTATCACGTCCCGGCGTCAGACATTGAGGCCCGGAAGCTAGCGAAGGTGGAAGGTCGGCTCCAAGGACACCGTCGGACCGTACCGGCACCGAAGCGGCGCAAGCGCCCGGTCGCCTCTGGGCTGGACGAGTACGCGCTGGGCACAATGTGACCATGGAGCCGTCAAACGCGTTCCTAGAGCCGTTCTGGAGGTCCTGCGATGCGCTCCGGTGGGCGTTCACGTTCGTCTGTGTGGCAGTCCTCCTGTGGTGGTGGCTAGGTCAGGATGACGACCCGCCTCCGGACTGCTCAGGGCCAAGTTGACTTCCGTGTGGCCCCGTGCCTCGCTGGTTGAAGTGGACGGCCGAGGGAAAACTCAGTCGTGAGCCGTGCATCCTGTCGATGCTGCGAATCGGCCGTCCACGTTTTCAGCTCCGGCGCAACATTTCTTGCGCTTGGGTGTTCACGGTTCGATGAAAATCACTACGCCCGCGGTTCTCGGTCTCCTCGCAGCACTCATGCTGGCCGGTTGCGCAACACCTGAGCGCCAGACCACAGCTTGGGAATACAAAGTGGTAACAGGTCCGAATGGCAGCCGAGAACTTCAGCAGGAAATCAACAAAGCAGCCGACGAGGGCTGGGAATTTGTATCGATGGCAGGAACTGAGCATCAGGTACTCTTTGCAACCATGAAGCGGCCCAAAAGGTGACCCTCACGCGACCGCCTGGAGCTCCGCGCCCGGGCCTGCTTCGTCACGGGGCAAACGGCAGGATGGCAGTGTCCCCGCGCATGGGTTCGTCGTCGTGGTCAACGACTGCCAGGATCAGGTCCGGGTGGAAGGTGTTTCGGACGTAGCCGTAATCGGAGAACCAGATGCATTCCAGCTTGGTCTTGGTGGCCTTGGCGACCGTCATTTCCGGTCCACCGGAGGCCAGCATGACGATATCGCCCGGTCTGAACGCATAGGGTTCCATCGTCAGGCTTCAACGATTTCGCTTCGGCCTGTGCCCGAAGTTTTCAGCGGCTCCCCCTTGGCTGCAGGCGGATAGCGGCGTTGTAGTTCCGGCAGGCCCAACATGAGAGCGTGCAAGCCTAAACGCGTCCGGGTGAACGGGTGTTCTTTGGTGATGGCGTCCAAAACGCTTGCAATCTCGGGCGGGATGTCGATGGCTAGCACATCGCGCAAACGTTTCGATCGCTTGGTGATTTGGGCTTGACGTCTTTGCTTTTTCACGGTGCACACATTGCACGTTGGCGTATTTTTGCAAACCTTTCTTGACGCTGCACAATGTTTGTTATATTCAATAGACTAAAGCGCGAATCGGCCGGTCCGGGAGACCGGCTCGGGACGCCTACCTGCCGAGCAGCCAGTCGGCTTGGTTGCTGTCCTTGCCGAGGCCGAAGCGCGGGAAGGCCTTGAGCTGCATGGTGAGCACGATCGCCCAGTCCTCGCGGGCGGTGCGGTTGTCGCGGAGGCGCAGCGTGAGCGCGGCGGTCCAGCTGCGGAGATCGCGGTACACAGTGTAGTACTGCTCTTCGAGCACGCCGTCCCGGGATTCGAAGTAGTGGCTGACGCGGAATCCCCAGTCCTCGTTGACCCGGTAGTACAGGCTGCTGGAGATGAGGTTGTTTCCCGGGCCGTAGCTCGTCGGGTCGTCCCGCAGGTACCGGTGGCCGAGCGTCCAGTTCCAGGTGTCGTTGGGCAGGAGCGTCAGCCGGTGGTTGGCCTCGCGCCAATCGCGGTCGTAGATGTCGTAGCGGACCTGGGAGTTGAGCACGATCCAGTGCCGCGGGCTGAAATCGAGGTCCGAGTAGAGGTCGGGGAAGGTGGTCTGGCCCGGACGCGGCCGCAGGCGCCAATCGGTGTAGAGCGCCCAGTTGAGGACGTTGTCGACGTCCCCTGCCCTCTTGGTCTGGACCTTGTTGCGCAGGCCGAGGCGGAGCGTGTTCTGGCTGTCGACGGAATCGATCGAGTTGTAGTCCGGGAACTCGAGCGGCAGCAGGCGGTGGGACGGGAGCTCGGTGTCGAACTGCGGCAGTTCGGCAGGGGTCTTGTCGGGGCGCGGGACGTAGGCGTAGTTGATCGAGGGCTCGACGATGTGGCGGATGCCGTCGACATCGAGCAGCTCGTTGCGCATCCCGGGCCACACGCGGGCGGCCTTGAAGCTGACCTCGGCGCCGGTGTTGAAGACCCAGCGGTCGCGCGCCTCGCCGAGGGTCGGCAAGCCGTCGGGATCGCCGTAGTGCGTGAAGCGTCCGCCGGTGCGGGGCGTGACGTTCAGCCAACCGAAGAACGTCTGCGGCAGGACGACCTGGTGGTAGGTGTCGGCCCGGAGCGCGGAGAAGTTGGTGGCCACGCCGCTGCCGAGCATGCCTTCGCGGTAGCGCAGGTAGGCGAGCGAGCTCTCGGACTCGTAGTAGAACGGCGTCTCGCCGATCTGCTGGCGCAGGCCGGTGAGCTTCACGTCGGGCAGGCGTTCGACGGTGCGGAAGAAATCGTTGATCTGCGGCTGGGCGACGGTGTCGAGGCTGAAGTTCCGCCAGAACTGGCTCGCCTCGAAGAAGGTCTTGGGCTGGGTGTCGCGCCGGAACTCGCTCTCGAAGAAGTCGTGGGTGACCAGCGGATCCCCCTGCTCTCTCACGACGGCCTTGGCGTTGAAGCCGTCCCACGGCGACATCTGGTGGGTGAAGGTCGTGCGATGCCGGTCCGAGGGCAGCGCGTTGCCGAAGGCATCGGCGCCCGGGGCGTCGTCGCGGGTGTAGTAGAACGCGGCGTCGCCCTTGCCCCAATCGCCGAGGTCGTAGGTGATCTCCGGTCCGCCGCCGATGCCGCGTTTCTGGCGCCAATCGAGGTTCAGCGCGGTCTCGACGTTCGTGCTCCACGAATAGTGGTAGCTGGAGAGCATGAATGGGCCGTAGAGGCTCCGGTAGCCCGGCGTGAGCGTCCAAAAATTCGGATGCCGCTCCAGGCTGCGGGTGTAGGTCGGGAACCACATCACGGGCGTGCCGCCCATGTAGAGGACGGCGTCCTTGGCGGTGAAGGTCTTGCGGTCGGTGATGGTGATGCTCCGGGCCTTGACGTGGTAGCCGGGCTTCGCGAGGTCGTCGGAGGTCAGCACCGCATCGGTCACGACCTGCACCGAGTTGGTCTGGCCGCCGGAGACATGCTTGCCGGCGACGAAGAACGGAGGCTGGCCGACGCGGAAATCGTCGGCGACGAGGGTCTTGGCGACGTAGTCGTACCGGGCCTTCTCACCGCGCCACAACTGGGTGCGGCCGGCCTTGTCCGGGTGCTCGATGGTGACGTCGCCCTCGACCAGCACGGTGTGGTCCTTCTGGTCGAAGGTGGCCTTCTTCGCGGTCAGCTTGCTGCCTTGGTAGCGGATGACGACGCCGTTCTGCGCGGTGGCGACGCCGTCCTCGAAAGCGACCTCGCCCATGCCGTCCGCCGATCGCACGTCGACATCGCCGGCGTCGCCGGTCGTGGTCGCGGGTTCCTCGGCGCGGGCGAGCGCGGACGCGATGGACAACACGGCGAGGCCTAGGGCGGTGAACTTCATCAAGCGGACGGACGCTAGCCAACGCACGTGCGGACGGCCAAGCGGAAGTTCCCGGGGTGCGATCGGAGATGACGGCCAGTCGAGGTGGTGTGAGGGAAGATTCAAGTGGGCGCGCCTGAAGAGGTCGGCGACTGCTTACGACCCGTGGAGATTTTTGGGCGGGCGACGCAGAGCAGATGGGGCCGCGCGGCAGCGCGAGCCCTACCTATGAAGGTAGGGACGGGCTGCCGCCCGTCCGTGACTTCTCCCCGCGCCGTCGGGAGTCATGCCTCCAGGCGCCTGGACCGCACACCCTGCCGGGCCGCGTGGACGCACGATCGGGGACGGCGCCCTACGGCAACGCCATCAACCGGTAGAACCTCTGGGCGCCGCCGGGGCCCGCGGAATCGGTGACCGCAAAGTACTCCGTGCCAGGCGTGAGCTGCGTGACCGGCGACCAGGCCTTCAGGTCGGTCGTGCGCTCGACCTGATACGTGACGCCCGGCAAGCCCTGCACTTGGAAACGCACCGCGCCGTCCGGCAGGACCTCCGTGGAGCCATCCACCACCGTGGGCGGGCGAAGCAACCGCAGGTTGAGGGTGAATCGACCCGAGTGGCCGTTGTAGAGGTCGCCGTCCACCTCGATCTGGTAGGTCGTGCCGGTCTCGACCTGGAAGAGCAGACGGCTTTCAGGCGTGAAAGCCGTCGCCCGCGGATCGTTGTCGTTGCTGGCCACCAACGTCAATTGCCCGAGCGTCGATCCGGTGAACACACCGAGCCGGGTGTCGAAGGCCACGTCGCTGGTGAAGATCTCCGCCTGCCCGTTGGTCGGAGCGGTCCAGGTCCACCACACGGAATAGCCGGCGCTGCTCAGGTCGAGGTCGCCCGACCGGTTGGTGACCACGAGCAGTTTCTCACCGGCGGCGGTCTCGGTCGTGGCGTTCAGGGTCGAGGTCGTCGCCGAAGCGAAGAACCCGGTGAGGACGGAGCGGTCGGCGAAGTTGTCGTTGGCGGGCGGATCCCCGGGGAAGATGCCCAGCTGGATCGTTCCGGTGGCCGCGTAGTAGCCGTCCACCGCGATGAGATAGCGCGTGCCGGCGGTCGCGGGGAAGATCACCTGGCTCGTCCCGCCGGAGCCCGGTTGCCCGGAGTTGTCGTTGCTCCTCACTTCGGTGAGGTCATCCAAGGACGTGCCGGTGAAGACCGCCAGCGACGTGTCGAAGCCGCTGCCGGCGGTGCTGACGGCGACGATGCCGTTCGTCGGCGAGGTCCATTCCCACCACACCGGTTGCCCGCCGGGCAAGCCGGCCTTGCTGGTGTCGTTCAGATTCTCGGCGGTGGCGTCGACGTTCGATCCGGCGGCCGTCACCGGAAATCCCTTGAGCACGGTGCGGTCGGCGAAGTCGTCGTTTGTCGGTCGCGAAAAAGTGAGGCTCAGGACCACATCGCCTGTCGCGGCTTCCTTCCCGTCCACCGCGAACACGTAGGTCGTGCCCTTGGCGACCGCGAACTTCACCCGGCTCGTCGTCGACTCGGCGGCGACATCGTCGTCGGCCGCGACCGGGGCGAGCGCACCGAGCGTCGCGCCCGTGTAGACCGCCAACAGCGTGTCGAACCCGCTGCCGGCCGTGTCCGCGATGAGCCGCCCGTCCTCCGGCGCGGTCCAAGTCCACCAGACGGAGGCACCTCCGGCTTGGCCTGCGTGGGCCGGCTCGCCGGACTCCTTGGATGCGCCATCGGTGCGCACGACCGTGGTGAGGCGCGTGCCGGTCAGGGGCAGACGGGCGCCGAAGCTGTCGTTCAGCGGGACCGGCGGCGCGAGGCCGAGGTGCGTCGCGAACGCGTCGGAGATGCCGCCGCCGAAACGTTCCTGGGCCGCGCCGCTGGTCGTGGTGAGATACGGGGCGAACGCGACCGGCCGCGAAGACTCGCCCACGACCCACATGCCGCCGAGCCCGTCGGCAGCCGCCCCGTGGGCGACATCATCGGCCCGGCCGCCGATGAAGTTGAGAGCCCGCAACCGGTCGCCGGCCGCGCTCAGCTTCGCGGCGAACACCTCGAAGCCGCCGCGCCCCGTCGCCGACGCATCGGGCCAAGCGTCCGCGCCCGTGCTCCCGACGACGAGCACGTCGCCTGCGGCGTCCAACGCCAAGCCGCCGGATTCGGTGAGCAAGCTGGTGCCGTCCACGAACTCCTCGCCCACATGGTAGCCCCCGGCGTATTGCGCATCGCCCACCGAATCGAAGCCATCGGTGCCCAGATAGGTGCAGAAGACGAGCCGGTCGCCCGCCGGGGTCAGCTTCGCCACGAAGAGGTCGCGCGAGCCACGATACGCCGGTTGGTAGACGCCGGGCGTCACCGGCAGCTCGACTGATTCCGTGTGCCCCATCACCACCGGTCCGCCATCGGCGGCGATCGCCACGCGGGCCGCGGTGTCGTAGGCCTCGCCGGCGATCAGCGTGAGGTAGTCCACACCCTTCCCGTCCGCGCGCAACCGCGCCACATAGGCGTCGAACGACCGCTTGTCGGAACCGAACCGCGTCGGGTTCGCCACGCCCAGGAAATTCGTCGAGCCGGTCCGTCCCACCACGACGACCCGTCGCTGCGGGTCCAGCGCGAGCGCCGCCCCGGACTCGAATCCAGCGCCGCCCAAGTAGGTCGCGAACACGAACTGCGTGCCGGTTGGGTCGAGCTTCGCGATGAACGCGTCGTGGCCGCCTCCGTTCACCGGCTGTGCCGCGCCCGGCGTCACCGGGAAGTCCGTGGACGTGGTCCACCCGGCCACGTAGGCGTTGCCGTCCGGGTCCACCGCGATTCCGCGGCCCAGATCCAGCTCGCGCCCGCCGAGATAGGTCGCGTAGGCCAACGACTTCCCATCGGGCCTGAGTTTCAGCACGAACGCATCGTAGCTTCCGCCGAACTTCGCCTGCGCGGAGCTGGTCCCCGGCAACGAACCGCCCGTCTCGCCGGTGACATACACGCTGCCGGCGCCGTCCACGGCCAGCGCACGGCCGCTCACGCCGGTGAGGAAGGTGGAATACAACCGGGTCTTGCCGTCCGCGGAGAGCTTCACGACGAACGATCCGTAGCCGTTGGTGGATCCGCCGATGGCCGTCGTCTGGGGGAACGGGTCCGAACTCGTCTGCCCCAGCACATACACCGCGCCGTCCCCGCCCGTAGCCACCGCGAACGCCGTGTCCGTCGCGTAACCCGCTCCGCCGCCGCCGAGATAGGTCGAGGCGAGCGTGGCCGCCGTCGGGACCGGCGCGGCGTCGAGCCCGGACACGGCGGAGAACGCGACGACGAGAGCGGGAAATAGGTGTTTCACGGTGGCGACGGGAAGAGGCGTGCGGGGGGCGAAGCAAGGGACATTGGAACGGCGCCGGGGCGCCGTGGCAACGCAGAAGCCTTCGGCGGGTGCGGTCGGAGGTGACGGACACTCGTAGCGCAGGTTTGCAAGCTGCTGTATCGCCGAGTTGCACTCGGCAGGGCGTCGGCAAGGCCCGACCACTTACCTGCCGCAGCGCCTGCGGATTCCAAATCCGCGATACAGCCGAGTGCAACTCGGCGCTACTTTCGCCGCCGTGCACGCCACTTCCGATCGCTCCCGCCGGCGGTGGCGAACAGGTTGGCTTCGCGGCGACGTTCGCCTACAAATCGCGCATGACCATCATCACCGATCCGCGCTGCACCGGTTACCGCGGCGTGGGCCATCCGGAGAAGCCGGCTCGCGTCAGCCGCACCGCGGAGCTGCTGCGCTCGCAGAAGAGCCTCGCTCTCACCTGGGCCGAGCCCGCGCCCGTCACGGATGCGCAGTTGTTGCGCGCCCATTCCCGGTCGCATCTCGACCGCCTCGCGACGCCGCAGGATTTCGACGGGGACACGCCGTACTTCCCCGACATCGGCGACCACGCGCGGCGCGGCGTCGGCGGCGCTCTGAAGGCGCTGGAGCTCGCCCGCGCCGGCGAACCGTCGTTCAGCCTGCTGCGCCCGCCGGGCCACCACGCGACGCGCGAGCACCCGATGGGCTTCTGCTATCTCGGCTAGATGGCGGTCGCGGCTCTGGAGGCGAAGGCGCAGGGGCTGCGCGTCGCCGTGTTCGATTTCGACGTCCACCATGGCAACGGCACCGAGGACATCCTCCGGGGCGCGGACGGCGTGGCCTTCGCGTCGGTGCACCAATCGCCGTGCTATCCGGGCACGGGCACGGCCGACGTCGGGCCGAACTGCTTCAACTTCCCCGTGCCGCCCGGGACCTCGCGCGAAGCTTGGCGCGAGATCTTCAGCCGCGCGTTGGGACGCTTGGCGGCCACGGGACCGCAGGTGCTCGGCGTCTCGGCCGGCTTCGATGCCTATGTGAAGGACCCGCTGGCGAACGGCACGCTGGAGCGCGAGGATTTCTTGTGGCTCGGTCAACAGATACGGGCGCTCGGGGTGCCCGCTTTCAGCATCCTCGAAGGCGGCTACTCGCTCGACCTGCCCGACCTGGTGCTGAACTACCTGCTCGGGCTCGCCGGATGACGTGTCGGCAAGGGTTTGTGCGCAACTCGGCGGAATCGGTCGGGACGTAGGCCGGACAAATCGGGGCCCGACATCACGCCCGCCGCGGACGGGGCTCCCCTGCCCTTCGGACGAATGCACCCCGACCGGCCCGATATCGGCCGCGGACCACGCTCGGCCGCGTCGATCCGGCCCTGCTCGTTCCTGCGATCGGCGGTCCGCTCAAGAGGCGACCGGAGAGTCTGTCGACCTCGCGGAGAGAATCGGTCGGATACGGACGCATCAACGGATTCGGATTCGTTGATTTGTATCTTGTCGACACCTCGGCTGCGGCATACACCTTGGCCGTGATCTCGTACATCCACGACCTCCACGTGGCCGCCAAAGCTGACGGCAAGCCCGCCGTTTCCATCGAGTTCTTCCCGCCGAAGACCGATGAGGGCGACCGGAACCTGTTCGAGAAGACCCTTCCCGCCCTGATGTCGATCCGGCCGTCGTACTGCTCGGTCACGTACGGCGCCGGCGGCAGCACCCGGGACAAGACGCTCACCATCGTGGAGCGGATCCAGAAGGAGTTCCACCTCACCGCGATGATGCATCTCACCTGCGTCAACGCCACCCAGGCCGAGCTCGCGTCGGTCATCGCCGACGCCCGGTCCCGCGGCGTGAAGAACATCCTCGCCCTCCGCGGCGATCCTCCCGCGGGCAGCAGCGAGTGGACGGCCACCGAAGGCGGGTTCCGCTACTCGCGCGAGCTCGTCGCGTATCTCGAGCAGATCGGCGGGTTCGACATCGGCACCGCCGGATTCCCCGAAGGCCATATCGCCCAGGCCGGTGGTCGCGAGGCCGACTGGGGATTTCTCGCCGACAAGATCCGCGCCGGGGCTGATTTCGTGGTCACCCAGCTCTTCTTCGACAACGCCGATTTCCTCCGGATGCGCGATCATCTGGTCAAAGAACTCGGAGTGGACGCGCCGCTGATCCCCGGGATGCTGCCGGTCGTGTCGCGAGGGCAGACGAAGCGGTTCACGGCGATGTGCGGCGCCGCGTTGCCCACGTCGTTCGTGGCGCGCCTCGACGAGCTGGGCGACGACGATGCGGCGGTGACGCAGTTCGGCATCGACTACTGCGCGAAGCAGTGCGAGGAGCTGATCCGTGAAGGCGTGCCCGGGATCCATTTCTACACGCTGAACAAGGCCCATTCGACCGTCGAGGTGGTGAAAGCGCTCGGTCTGTCGTGAGGAGAAGGAACGGCCGCCGGGCACACCGGCGCTCATCCGGGCCGATATCGTATTGTCCCTACCAGGGGTACCAGAATCGGCCGGCCCCGGGAGGTCCTGGACCGCGACCTAAGCGACGACCGCTGCGACGCTCGGGCGGACGAACCCCGCCGAACCCAGTTCCGGCCGCTTGAGGGCACTTTCATTGACTCGCCCCGGCTCCTTTCCCAAGCTTCGTCCGTCTCTCACCAAGTGCCATGAGCCAGAACATCACGTCCTTCTCCACGGAAAACCGCGTCTTCAAGCCCGCCAAGGAGTTCGCAGCCCAGGCGCACGTCAAGAGTCTCGCCGCCTACAAAAAGCTGTGGACCGAATCGGTGAAGTCGCCGGACCGTTTCTGGAGCAAGCAAGCCAAGGCCGAGCTCGTCTGGCAGAAACCCTTCACCAAGGTGCTCCGGTGGAAGGAGCCCTACGCGGAATGGTTCATCGGCGGGCAGCTCAACGTCAGCGCCAACTGCCTCGACCGCTGGCTCGGCACACCGACCGCGAACCAGGCCGCCATCATCTGGGAAGGCGAGCCCGCCACCGACGGCAAACCCGGCGAAGAACGCGTGCTGACCTACGCTCAGCTCCACCGCGAGGTCTGCCGGTTCGCGAACGTCCTCTAACGGAACGGCGTCGGCAAAGGCGACCGCGTCATCCTCTACCTGCCGATGGTCCCCGAAGCGGCCATCGCGATGCTGGCCTGCACCCGCATCGGCGCGATCCATAGCGTGATCTTCGGTGGCTTCAGCGCCCAGTCCGTCGCCGACCGCGTCGCGGATTGCGGGGCGAAACTCATCGTCACCGCCGACGGCGGATACCGTCGCGGTGCCGTCGTCCCGCTGAAGAAGAACGTCGACGACGCGCTCGTGCTGAAAGCCGCCGACGGTTCTCTGCTCGCCAAGAGCGTGGAGAAGGTCGTCGTGGTCCGGCGCTGCGGCAACGAGGTGCACATGACCGAAGGCCGCGATCTCTGGTGGCATCGCGAGCTGGAGTACGTCACCTCCAAGTGCCCTGCGGCGAAGCTCGGTTCGGAGACGCCGTTGTTCATCCTCTACACCAGCGGTTCGACCGGGAAGCCGAAGGGCATCCTGCACACGACCGCCGGCTACCTCCTCGGGGCGAAGCTCACGTCGAAATACGTCTTCGACCTCAAGCCGGAGGATGTCTACTGGTGCACGGCCGACGTCGGCTGGGTCACCGGCCACAGCTACATCGTCTACGGCCCGCTCGCCAACGGCGCCACGGCGCTGATGTACGAGGGCGCGCCGAACTGGCCCGAGCCCGACCGTTTCTGGCGCATCATCGAGAAGTACCGCGTCAGCATCCTCTACACGGCGCCGACCGCGATCCGCGCCTTCATGAAGTGGGGCGACGAATGGCCGAAGAAGCACGACCTCTCCTCGTTGCGGTTGCTCGGCAGCGTCGGCGAGCCGATCAATCCCGAGGCGTGGATGTGGTACCACAAGGTCATCGGCGGAAGCCGTTGTCCCATCGTGGACACCTGGTGGCAGACGGAGACCGGCAGCATCATGATCTCCCCGCTCCCCGGTGCCACGCCGACCAAGCCGGGCACCGCGACGTTGCCTTTCTTCGGCATCCTGCCCGAGGTGGTGGACGACAATGGCAAGGCCGTGCCCAAGGGCACCGGCGGCAAGCTCGTCATCCGCAAGCCTTGGCCGTCCATGCTCCGCGGCCTGTGGGGCGATCCGAAGCGTTTCGTCGAGACCTACTGGTCGGAGGTGAAGCACGCGTACTTCACCGGCGACGGATGTCGGCAGGACAAGGACGGCTACTTCTGGATCGTCGGCCGGATCGACGACGTGCTCAACGTCGCCGGCCACCGCATCGGCACAGCCGAGGTCGAGAGCGCGCTGGTCAGCCATCCGAGCGTGGCCGAAGCCGCCGTCGTGGGGCGTCCCGACGAGCTCAAGGGACAGGCCTTGGTCTGTTTCGTCACCCTCAAGACCGGGATCAAAGCGACGCCGGAGCTGAAGAACGAGCTGCGCAACCACATCGGCAAGGAGATCGGACCGGTCGCCAAGCCGGACGAGGTCCGTTTCGCCGAGGCGTTGCCGAAGACCCGGTCGGGGAAGATCATGCGGCGCCTGCTCAAACAGGTCGCCAGCGGCCTCGAGATCAAGGGCGACACCACCACGCTCGAGGATCTCAGCGTGCTGGCTAAGCTGACCGCCGCCGAGGAGTGAGCGGAAAGCCGGCTGGTGGATGCGGGATGCTTTGCCCGGTAGGTGGTGGGCGTCCTTTACCGCACGTGCTGAGGCGGCGAAGGGGGGCGGGTGAGGGAGAAAGGAGCGGGCAAACCTTGGGCGTCCTGATCCGAGGGTGGCTGTCATCCTCGCCCTGCCCCTCTCCCCCGAGAGAGAGGAAGCCTCCGGATGTCGTCGGCGCATCGGTTGCCCGGACCGTCGGTTCCGCACCGGGAACCACTTGGGCGGCATCAGGCCGTGTGCTTCCGTCATTTCTGATCCGACACGCCGCGTGTCCCGCGGCTTGTCCCGACGGGCGGATCGTGCTCAGGTAGGCGTGTGAGCCACATCCTCGTGAAC
>JANNAJ010000708.1:0-11845 GCA_031384285.1 Verrucomicrobiota bacterium | reverse complement strand
ACGAGGCTCCAGGACAGCACCGGCGCGTAGGCGCGTTTGGCGGTGCGGACGATGAAGTTGTCGTCGTGCGGGAGCTTCTTCCGGAGCAGGAAGTAGCAGAGCAGCGGGACGAGCGTGACCGAGAAGAGCAGCGACCCGACGAGCGCGCTGGTCACCGTCCAGGCCATCGGCGCAAAGATCCGGCCCTCGTGCCTCTGGAGCGTGAAGATCGGCAGATGCGCGGCGATGATGATGAGCATCGAGAAGAAGGTCGGCTTGCCCACCTCCGCCGCGGCGCGCTGGATGGCGTCGCGGAACCGCTGCGGCGAGCTCTTGTAGTCGTGCTGCCCTTCGCTCAGGTGCCGGAAGATGTTCTCCACCACGATGACGCCGCCGTCGACGATGATGCCGAAATCGATCGCGCCGAGGGACAGGAGATTCGCCGGGATCCCGCGCCAGGTGAGCCCGATGAAGGTCGCGAGCAGCGAGAGCGGGATCATGAGCGCCACGATCAACGCCGCCCGCAGGTTGCCGAGGAAGAGGAGGAGCACGGCGGTCACGAGCAACGCGCCTTCCAGCAGGTTGTGGAAGACCGTGTGGAGCGTCGTGTCGATGAGCCAGGTGCGGTCGTAGTACGGGACGATCCGCACGCCCTTCGGCAGCACCGAGGAGTTGAGCTGCGCGACCTTGGCCTTCACGCCGGTGAGCACGTCGGAGGGGTTCTCGCCCTTCCGCATCAGCACGATGCCGGAGACGATGTCGTCGTCGTCGTCCTGTCCGACCACGCCCTCGCGCGGCACGGAACCGATGGTGACCGCCGCGACGTCCTTGACGAGGACCGGCGTGCCGTTGTGCGAGGCGACGACGATCTGCCCGATGTCGTCGGCCGAGCGGAGAAGACCGATGCCGCGGATCAGATACTGCTGGACGCCCTGCTCCACCTTGCTGCCGCCGACGTTGGCGTTGCCGCGGCCGAGCGCGGTCGTGAGCTGGGCCAGCGTGAGGTCGTGGTAGCGGAGCTTGGCGAGGTCGGGGTTGACCTCGTAGGTCTTGATGAGACCGCCGAGCGTCACGATATCGGCGACGCCGGGCACCATGCGGAGCTGCCGTTCGACGACCCAGTCCTGCATCGTGCGCAGTTCGCGCGAGGTCTTGCCGTCGCCCTTGAGCCGGAAGCGGAAGATCTCGCCGATCGCGGTGGAGAGCGGTCCGAGCTGCGGTTGGACGCCCACCGGAAGCTCGGCGCTCTGCAGGCGCTCGAGCACCTGTTGGCGGGCGAAGTAATCGGTCACCTTCTCGTCGAAGGTCAGCATCATGAAGCTGAGACCGAACTGCGTGTGCGAGAAGAGCCGGACCTGGTGCGGCAGGCCGCTGAGCGCGATCTCGAGCGGGATGGTGACCTGCTTCTCGACCTCCTCGGCCGCGCGGCCCGGATAGAGGGCGACGACGTTCACTTGGATGTCCGAGACATCGGGGAACGCCTCGATCGGGAGCGTCTTGAAGGCCGCGACGCCGCCCGCGACGAAGAGGGCGGTGAGCAGCAGCGTGAAGAGCGGCTGGTGCAGCGCGGAGGCGATGAGTTTGCGGATCATGGGCGGGCTTCGGACGGAGGGACGAGACGGGAGGGCGGCTCAGGGCACGGCCTCGGCGCGGACGACGCGGCCGGGCCACGGACGATCAAGGGCGGCAAGAGGCGGGCTAGCTTCCTTCCGGCGTCTGGAGCAGCTGCTCGAGCAGCAGCGATCCGTCGATCACGACACGTTGGCCCGGCTGGATCCCGTCGAAGACCGGCACCTTGCCCTCGTGCTCCGGTCCGGCCTTCACCTCGCGCCGGGTGAACCGGCCCGGCGCCTCCTCGGTGAACAGGAAATGCTTCTCACCGCGGAGATACACCGCCTTGGCCGGCACCTGCGCGCCGGTGGCTGAGCCCTCCGCCGCGAGCAGGACGGTAACGAACATCTCCGCGCGCAGATGGCGCTGCGCGTTGTCGACCCTGCCGCGGACCTTGATCGTGCGCGTGGCGGGATCCAGGAAATCGGACACCGCATCGACGCGGCCTTTGGACACCTTGTCCGGGAACGCCCGCGAGCGGACCTCGAACTCCTGCCCTACCCGGAGCTGGCCGATGTCGGTCTCGCCGGCGTCGAGCTGGATCCAGAGACGGGACGGATCGGTGATGGTGAACAACGGTGCGGCCAGCTTGTCGGTGCCGGCGAGCATCTGGTCGGGACGGACCTCTTGCCCTGGGTTCAGGTTCTTCTCGACCACGACGCCGTCGAGCGGGCTCTTCAGCTCATAGACCTGGTCCACGGTCCCGGTGTCGCCGCCGTAGAACGCGAGGCGCGACGTGGAGCGCTGGAGTTCCGACCGGGCGCGGCCGAGATCAGCCTCGGCCTGGTCCAGGTCCTTCTGCGGCGCGGCCCCGTGCTCGAGCAGGTCCTTGACGCGCGCCAACGTCCGCTCGGCCAGCGCGAAATCGCCGGAAGCCTTCCGGGCCTCGGCCTGCGCCTGGCCGTAATCGGCGGAGGCGACGAGCGCCAATGTGTCGCCCTTCTTCACGGACTGGCCGGGCTCGACGAGGATCTTGGTCACGCGGCCGGCGAACGAGGTGAAGACGCGTACGGTGACGTTGTCGTCCCAGACCAACCGGCCGTTGAGCCGGAGCGCCACGCCTTGCCCGGCCTCGGCGGGAGCCACGCCGAGCGCGCCGAGCTGCGTGCTCTGCGACGGGAAGACGATCTTGCCGTCGGCGACCTTCGGCGCGTCCGCGGCTTCTTCCGCGGGCTTTTCAGGGCGGCAGCCGGAGAAGACCAGCGCGGAGGCGAGGAGTGCGGGAACGAGATGTCTCATGGGCGTTTCGATGGGGTGGGAAGAGCGGATATCGGACCGAGCGCGGCCTCGAGCGCGGCCGCTGCGTTCGCCACATCGGTGCGGCGGCGGCGGCGGCGAGGCGGACGTCGTTGTCGTTGCGCTCGGCCGTCAGCAGGTCGAGCAGCGACGCGCCGCCCTTCTGATAGGCGTAGCGCATCGCGGTCGTGATCGCGGCGGATCCAGGAACGATCTGGCCGGCGTACCGGGCGCGGCGCTCGGAAGCGGTCGCGAGGCCGAGGTTGGCGGCGGAGACCTCGGCGGCGGCGATGGCCTCGGCCTGCCGGGCTCGGAGCGCGGCCTGGTCACGGGTGGCGGAAGCGGCGGCGATGTTGCCGCGGTTGCGGTTCCACAACGGTAGCGGGAACGAGACGCCGAGCCCTACGCTGTCGGTCTTGTCGGGCGGTTCGCGCTCATATTGCACGAGGAAGGTCGGGTCCGGGATGCGCTGCGCCCGCTGGAGCCGGAGGTCGGCCTCCGCCTTCGCGACACCGGCGCGGGCCGCGACGACATCGGGGCGGTCCGCCAAGGGACGGCTGCCGGCGTCCGCGCGGTCCGTCGTGGCCGATCGGTCGGCCAGCTGCACCAACGACTCCGCCGGCGAGAACTCGCCGCGCGCGCCGGCGATCCCGAGCAGCACCTCGATCTGGAGCCGGGCCGTCCGGGCCTCCGCCTCCGCCCGCCCCGCGTCGAGCTCGATGCGGTCGGCGGTGATGGCGATCTGGTCGCGGTCGGCACGGGAGATGTCGCCCGCCTTCAGCCGAGTCTCCGCGATGCCGGCCTCTTGGCGGAGCGAACCGGCGGAGGCCCGCAGCACGCGGGCCTGCTCGTCGGCGAGCAGCACGGCCACATAAACGCGGGCGACCGCGAGGTCGAGCTGGCGCCGCGCGTCGGCGAAACGCGCCTTCGCGCCGTCGATCCCCGCTACGGCGGAAGCCTTGCGCGCCGACCGCTTGCCGCCGATCTCGACGAGCTGGTTGAAGGCCGCGATGGTGTCGTAGCTGCGATGGAAGAGCCCGTTGCCGAGGGATGTCGCCGAGGGCGAGTTGTCCGCCGGGACCTTGGTGACGGAGAGCGCGAGCACGGGGTTCGGGATCTCGCCCGCGACGAGCTTCTGCGCCGTCGCGATGTCCACGTCGGCGCGGGCCGCGAGGAGGTCCCAGTTCTTGGCGAAGGCGATGCTCCTCGCCTCGGCAAGCGTGACGGCCGGCATCGCCGGACGATCGGCCTCCACAGCGGCCACGATGCCGAAGTCCAGACACAAGGCGGCCCGCAGGAGAGCGCGCACGACCACGCGGAAAGCCGTGCGGCGATGACGGTCGCGAAGGCCGCGGCCGCCTGCGGATCCGACCCGCCACGGCTCGGGGCGGAGCAGCCAAACGGAACACGCCGACGAAAGGGTCTCGGTAAGTCTTCTCACAGGTTCAATAGATCAGGACAACCGCCGCGTGCCGAGACCCACGTCCTCTTTCCGGTCGCCAGACGTCGGTGCCGGTCCGCCGACGTTTCGACGGCCAAGGCATGCAGGATCCGCACGAGCACCGGCAACGACACCGGTTTCTCCAGGACGACACCGGCGCCCAAGAACTGCCCGCGGTCGGAGACGTCGACGGTCAACGCGGCGAAAACGCCGTCGGGACGGATCATCCGCAACCGGCCGAGGGTCTCCTCGCATCCGCCGTCCTCCACGCCGACGTCGAGGACGACGAGGTCGAAATCCGTCGCCGCATAGCGATGGACCGCAGCGACTCCCCGCGCTAAGACGCACACCGCGAAATCCTCGGACTCCAGCGCGCGCGCCAACGAATCGCGCACGACCGCGTCGTCGCCGACCAAGAGGACCTGCGGAGGACCTACGCGGCCACAGGGAACCGGGGCTTTGGCAAGGTCGGGCACCGGCATCCCGTGCCTTGACGACGGCGCCTCTGCCGCGGTGGCGCGGCGTCCATCGTCTCCGGGGAGACCTGCGGGAAGGAAGTTGGCAGTCATCGACAAGGACATTTCTCCGATTCTTCGGGCATAGCCGGGCAAGAACGGCCCCATCGCCGCCCCTGCCCGACCGGACAGGCATGTGGTTGGCCGTCCGCCGAACGGCGACGGACAGACGGCATGCCTGGCCAAAAACCAGCCGGACCCAGCCGGACATTGTCAGGCGGCCACCAAGACCAGCCTTCGCTTCCAACCCCTGCAGCCTCTGACCGAAGCCGCCGCACGGAACGCGACCCATCTTCGCGCCACCAACCCGTGCACGTCGCACCGGTCTGGGCGCCGCCTGACATCTCCGGGCCACGCGAACGGCGTGCCAAGCGTCCAGCGACACGGGATTCGCGTGTTCCCGAGCAATCCTTCACCTCGACGGCCCGACGGAGGCCCGCTGGTGCAAAGTGGATGGCCAGCCATGGCCAACGGGTTTCCACCGGGCGACATCGGATGTCGACCATCCCCGGGAAAGGCGCGCCTTTCGGGAATCGACAAGCTGGCATCGTTCCCGCATGAGCGTGACCGCCTTGCTGTCCACGACCGTCCAGCGCCGCCTCGCCGGGTTCATCCTCGCCATCGTGCTGGCTGCGGGCCTTCTCGGCTGGGCCAGCCACGCCGCGCTGCGCCAAGGCGCCGAGCTGAGCGAGACGCTCGTGCGCGAGCAGCTGGAGAACTTCCGGATCGCCGACCAGTTCGAGACGGAGCTGCACCGGTTGCGCGGGATCATCGGACGCTTCGAGATCCATCACGACCGGGCCGACTGGAGCCGCTTCCAGCACGAACAGAAGGCGCTGGACGCGTGGCTGGACGAGCGCCGGCAGAATGTGACCACCGCGGCCGAGCGTTCCGTCCTGGAAGAGATCGACCGCACCTACAACGGCTACTTCACCACCGCCCGGAGCCTCGATGCCGAGATCGCGCGCGGGACGCCGTGGCTGGAGCTGGCGCCGGCGGTCGAACAGACCGTGACCAAGTTCGAGGAGCTGGGGCTGCTCGCGGGAAAGCTCCTGAAGGCGCACCGCTCCGGCCTCGCGGACCATCTCGACCGGTCCCGCGACGACCTCGGCCGCATGCGCGGGCTGCTCTTCGGCGCGCTCGCGGGCCTCCTGGTGGTCGGCGGGCTTTTCGCCGTCGTCGTATGGCGCGACATGATCCAGCCGCTCCGCCTCCGGTTGATCGAGAGCGAGGACCTCATCGCGCGCCAGGAGAAGCTCGCCTCGCTGGGAGTGCTCGCTGCCGGCGTCGCGCACGAGATCCGGAACCCGCTCACGGCGATCAAGGCCCGGCTCTTCACCCAGCGGAAGCAGCTCGCGACCGGCACCCCGGCGGCGGCGGATGCCGAGGTCATCAGCGGCGAGATCGACCGGCTGGAGCTGATCGTCCGGGGCTTCCTCGCCTTCGCGCAGCCCGCGAGACCGGAACAGGTGCCGCTCGTCGCAGGGACCTTGATGCGCGAGGTGCAGGACCTGCTCGGCCCGGTGCTGGTCAAGGACGGCATCCGCCTGGAATTGGAACCCGCCGAAGGCCTGCGGTTCTCGGGCGATCCGGCCCAGCTGAAGCAGGTGCTGATCAACCTCGTCCAGAACGCCGCCGAGGCGATCGGCCGCGACGGCACCGTCACGCTGCGCGCGCGCAGCGGCGTCCATCGGTTGCGCGGCCAGCCCTGCGACGTCGTCCTGCTGGAGGTCGCCGACACCGGGCCGGGCGTGGCGCAAGGGATCCGTGAGCGCCTGTTCGACCCGTTCTTCACCACCAAGGAATCCGGCACCGGCCTCGGGCTCGCCATCGCGCTCCGCATCGTGGAGAAGCACGGCGGCGCGATCGAGCTGCAGACGGTCCCCGGTCGCGGCGCTATGTTCGGCGTCGTGATCCCCGTCGGTCCGCCTCCCGCCCCCTCACGATGAATCCAGTCGCCCGCATCCTTCTGGTCGAGGACGACCCCGGTCTCGCCGCCGGGCTCCTCTCGGTCCTCGAAGCCGAGGGGCATCACGTGACCCTCGCTCGTCGCGGCGACGACGGGCTCGCCCTCGCCGAGGCCGAGGCCTTCGATTGCGTGCTCACCGACCTGCGCCTGCCCGGGCTCGGCGGCCTGGACCTGGTCCGGCGGCTCCACGCGGCGAAGCCGACCCTGCCGATCCTGTTGATGACGGCGCACGGCACGACCGAGACCGCCATCGAGGCCACGAAGCTCGGAGCGTTCGATTATCTGCTGAAGCCGTTCGAGATGGAGGACCTGATCGAGCTGCTCGCGAAGGCCGTCGACAGCGGCCGTCGGGCCGGATCGGCGCCGGACTTCGATCCGCACCGGCTCGGACCGGACGCCATCATCGGGCGCAGCCGCGCGATGCAGGGCATCTACAAGGAGCTCGGCCGCATCGCGGCCAAGCCGGTGAACGTGCTCATCCGCGGCGAGACCGGCACCGGCAAGGAGCTGGTCGCGCGGGCGCTCTACCAGCACAGCGACCGCGCCAAGAAGGCCTTCGTGGCGGTGAACTGCGCCGCGATCCCGGAGACGCTGCTGGAATCGGAGCTGTTCGGCCACGAGCGCGGCGCCTTCACCGGCGCGGTGGAGCGGCGCATCGGCCGCTTCGAACAGGCGCACGGCGGCACGTTGTTCCTCGACGAGATCGGCGAGATGGGCGCCAGCACGCAGGCCAAGCTGCTGCGCGTGCTCCAGGAGCGCGTGATCCAGCGCCTCGGGGGAAAAGACGTGATCCCCGTGGACGTACGGCTCGTCGCCGCGACCCACGTCGACCTCGAGGCGGCGATGACCGAGAAGCGTTTCCGCTCGGACCTCTACTACCGCCTGAACCAGGTCACCGTCGCCCTGCCGCCGCTGCGCGAGCGCCTCGAGGACCTGCCCGCGCTGGTCGGACATCTCGCCGCCAAACACGCAGCGGTGCTCGGCTTCCCCCCGTCCGCGTTCCCGGAGGACGCCCTGCGGATCCTCCATGCCCACCGGTGGCCGGGGAACGTCCGCGAGCTCGAGAACGTCGTGCGCCTCGCCCTGCTCCGCTCGCGCGGCTATCCCGTGACCGCCGCCGTGCTGCTCGAGGCGATGGTGAACCCCGTCGGACCCGGCGTCGCGGCCGAGAGCCCGGACCTCCGTCGGCTCGTCGCCGAGTCGTTGGCCGCCGCCCAACGCGGCGATGCGATCGACGTCCACGCCCGCGTCATCGAGGCCGCCGAGCGCGAGCTGTTCTCGCAGGCGATCGCCTTGGCGGACGGCAACCAAGCGAAGGCCGCCCGATGGTTGAATGTGTCGCGCGTCACGATGCGCGAGAAGTTGAGGACCTTCGGGCTGAGGACCGCTTCCGAGACCGATCCGGGCGAATGATCGCGCGGCGGACCGACCGACCGTCGTACCGTTACTTCGGGTTCCCCGGCGATCCGCCACCCAATTTCTGGGCCTGGCGCACGAGGTCGATGAATTCGGCGCGATAGCCTTCCTTGTCCTCGCCGAGGCCCTGCTCCGCGAGGCGAAGAACCTTCTCCCAGGTCAGGTCGCCTTTGTGCGGCGAATCGCGCAGGAGCATGCCGTACCCCGCGACGGCGGCGGCGAACTTGAGGTCGGTGCTCGCGGCGCGGGATGCGAGGTCGCCTCCCTTCACCGGCTGCTCCACCAGACGGCTCGTGTCGCCGTCCGGCAGTTTGTAGCGGAGCTTGAGGTCGAACAGTTCGTCGGTGTGGACCGCCTTCGCCTTCGCGTCGGCGAGCGTCCCGGTCTTCACCGGGGCGTAGCGCAGCGGATCGACACCTGCGAGATCCGGCCCGACCGGCACGATCTCGTAAAGGACGGTGACGCTGTGACCGGCACCGACCTCGCCGGCGTCCTTGGTGTCGTCGTTGAAATCGCGGTCGCGCAGCAGGCGCTTCTCGTAGCCGAGCAACCGGTAGCGGGCGACACGCGCCGGGTTGAACTCGACCTGGACCTTCGCGTCCTTCGCGACGGTCACGAGCGTGCCGTCGAGCTGCTCGACGAGGACCTTGCGCGCCTCGCTGAAGGAATCGAGGTAGGCGTAGTTGCCGTTCCCCTTGTCGGCCAGCGTCTCCATCGTCGTGTCCTTCAGGTTTCCCATGCCGAAGCCGAGCACGCTGAGGAACACGCCGCTCTTGGCCTCGCCCGTGATGAGGTCGAGCAACTCGCCGCGGTCGGTGACGCCGATGTTGAAGTCGCCGTCGGTGCAGAGGATGACGCGGTTGACGCCGTCCTTGATGAAGCGGGAGGTCGCCATCGCGTAGGCGTCGCGGATGCCGGCGCTGCCGTGCGTGCCGCTGCCGGCACGGAGACCTTCGAGCACGTCGACGGCCTGCGCGCGGCCCTCGGGGGTGATGGCCACCGGCTTGAGCGCGACCTTGGATTCCCCCGCATAGGTGACGATGCCCACGGTGTCGCGCGGGGTGAGCTTGTCGAGCAGCAGGCGCATCGACCGCTTCACCAGCGGCAGCTTCGCCTCGTCCTCCATCGAACCGCTGACATCGAGCAGGAAGACCAGGTTGGCGCGAGGGCGCTCGCCGCGGGCGATGGAGCGCGCCTGGATGCCGACCCGGACGAGCCGGTGCGTGTCGGCCCACGGGCATCCCGCGACCTCGACCGTGGCGCCGAGGGGCGCGTCGCCGCCCGGTTGCGGATAATCGTAGCGGAAGTAGTTCACCAGCTCCTCCAGCCGCACCGCGTCCGGCGGCGGGAGCGAGCCGCCGCGAAGGAACCGCCGGATGTTCGAGTAGCTGCCGGTGTCCACGTCCATGCCGAACGTCGAGAGCGGCGCCGCCGTGACCTCCTTGAAGGGATTGTCGTCCACAGCCGCGTAGGCCTCACCGGACGGTGCGGCATATCGGAAGGAAAGCTCCACCTTCTCCCTCTCCTCGCCGAAGGTCCGCCTATAGGGGAACGCCCACGACCTTTCCCCTCTGCCGAGACTCTCGTCTAGGCTCTCGGCTAGCACATCGTCGAGCGCCTTCAACTGGGGCGTCGGACGCCCCGCAGCCACATCCGCGCTCCGTTGCAGGCTCAAAATTTTGATTCGCGACAGAGGTTCACTCGCAGACACCGCCACCTTGCTCTCATCGACCGTCGCCCCTGGCGCTCCGGCGTCCAAGGAACGGGTCGATTGGCCACGGGGCACCGCTGGCCCGGCCGGGATCGCGAGGCCGTATCGTTTCGCGAGCGTCGGTGCGAGTCGCGGGTCCGGAGCGGACACGGATGGGGGCAGGGAGTCGACCGCAAGCCCGCGCCCGAGCGGGAGGGTCCGGACATCGGTCCCTGACTGCAGCGAGGACAAGGCGTCCGTCGTCGCCAAAGGTGTCGATCCGCCCGAAGCTTTGCCACGTTCGGGCAAGGATGCCGGAGCCGGGACGGGAGAGCCCGCCTTCGCACCGGCCTGGCCCTCCGCTGCCGTCACCGGAGCAGGCATCTCGGCACGGGCGTGTCTTCCCGGCTGGTAACGCAGGGCATCGAAGGGATCCGCGCCAGCGTCCGTCCGGGGCCATGCCACCGACACGGCGACCGCCGCGACACCCAAGGCGGCCGTAGCCCAGAACAAACGCTGGCGCCAGGTGGCGAACAGGTCCCGATACGATAGCGGACCGTTGTCGTCGGCCGCCGACACCGCCCGGTCCACGACGGCGCCGCTTGTGGCGCCGGACGCCTCGACCGAGGTCGTGGTCCGGTTCCTGGCACTCCGGACGATGGATGCGCGATGGACAGGCGAAAGCTCGACTGCGGGCTCGGCGGCGAAACCCGCGGCGAGCGTGTCCGCGGTAGCGGACAAAGCGGTGAGTTCGGCACGGAGACCGGGGGTCTCTTCGAGAGCGGCCTCGACGGCGGCGCGGCCGGCGGCGTCGAGTTCGCCGAGGGCGTAGGCGGTGAGTTCGGGGGAATCAGGGGAAAGTCTCATGATATCGATCGGTCCGGGTTTCGGTCTCAGCCACGGGCCGCTTGGGTCGGGCGGTCCAGTTTCTCCATCCGGAGACGCAGCGTCCGGAGCGCGGTGTGGAGCAGGAATCCGATGTTCCCCACGCTGAGCGAGGTGACGTCGGCGATCTCTTGGTAGCTCATCTGGTGCTGGAACTTCAGGCGCACGACCTCCCGCTGGTTGGGCGGAAGGTCGGCGAGCAGGTCGAGCGCGTTGGCGGCGCGCTCGCGGGTATCGGCGACGTCGGCCGGCGTCGGCGCGGTCCCGGAGGCGGAGCGTCGGTCGAGCTCGGCCTCGGTGGTCTCGGTGCAGGTGGTCATGCGGCTTTGCTTTCGTTGCACGTCGAGGGCCCGGTTCCGGCAGACCGTGAAGAGCCATGGCGCCAAGTGGCCTTCCACCAGGTCCGGCGGCTGCTTGCAAAGGCGCAGGAAGGTGTCCTGCACCACGTCTCGGGCAGCCTCCAGGTCGTCGGTGAACCCGAGCGCATAGCGGACCAGCGGAGCTTCATACCGCACCAGCGCGGCGCGGATGAACTCCGCTTGCGTCTCCGCCGCCGCACCGGTGGTCTTCAGTTCGTGAGGTCCCATGTCGTGCTGCTGAGTCAACGGCCCGCTCCGGTGTTCCTTGGAAAAATCTGCGGGGCTCAACTCAGTTTCATGCAGGGACGTGGAGTCAACGTTGCAAGCCGGAGGCTTGCCAGCCATTAGCCGGGGGTTGAGCGGCAGCGACACCCCCGGTGACCGGCGAGGAGACAAGCACCCTGAAAGGGTGCCAGACCACGACCCGGTTGACGGCTCTGCGACCCCTGCCGGGGTCGTGGCGCCGGCCAACGGTATCCGGGGTGTCGTCGCTGCGCTCCTCGCCCCCCGGCTGATGGCTGACATCGCTCCGCGATGGTCTCGGCGGATGGATCGGCTGCAAGAAACTGAGATGCCCCAAATCTACGCCAATCCTGAACTTGCTCTTGCCACGGCCAAACTCATTTCCGTATTTTGCAATCGATTAGCAACACACCACTCCAAGCCGGACCGGCATTGCGGCGGCGCTCCGCGCGATCGCCGGCGGTGTGTAGTGCCCGCTCTTGATCGTGTGCGGCGCATAGT
>JANNAJ010000697.1:0-8855 GCA_031384285.1 Verrucomicrobiota bacterium | reverse complement strand
CGGGCAGTATTCGCACCTCAGCCGATTTCGCCCGAAAATCATGACTGTCGGAGTCGATGCTCACCCAGAAGCGATCAAGACGGCGGAACGCAATCGCGTCCATGATGCGTATCTGGAGGCCGACATCCTAAAGGACGATGTCCTCGAAACGCTCGCGGCCAAGGGATTCTCAGAACCGTTCGATTTGGTGTCTCTTTATGGGGTGATTGAACATCTCCCGAGACATCTTGGGCTCAAAATCCTCGAACGCTGTGAATCACTGACCAAGAAGTATGTGATTCTTGAGACACCCAACGGATTCGTCCCGCAAGGGCCTGAGTTCGGAAACCCGTTTCAGCGGCATCTCTCCGGTTGGTTTGTCCATGATTTCCAAACCCTCGGTTACAGCGTGTTCGGGACAACCGGCACCCGCTATTTCAGAGGCTACATGGCGGAGACAACCTTGAGATTTCCGGGAGGGCTTTTCATGGAAGAGCTCGCGACCCTCTTGCTCAGGATCAACCAAAAACCGAAACATGCCTTCAACTTAGTTGCGATCAAGGACGTTCGCGGGGTTCAAGCAAGACATGCTAGGCCGCTATCAAGCTGACACCTTCTGGCCGGCCTCTTCATCGATTGATTTGTGGCAGTGATAACCATGATTGGCAGATGTCGCGGCTGCCACGCATCCGCCGCTGGCTTCGTGCCCGTGCTGACGATGGAGCCGATGCCGCTGGCCGGCATGTTCTGCCGGACCGCGGCAGAAGCCGCGGCAGCCCCGGTTTTCCCGCTGACGTGGGTGCGGTGCTCCGGTTGCGGCGCGGTGCAGGTGGCGGAGGACATCCCGGATGGCCAGCTCTTCGGGGAATACAACTATGCCTCGTCCACGGTGCCGGGGCTCGTGCGCCACTTCACGGGTTTCGTCGAGGAACTCGCCGGTTTCCATGGCACCAGCAGGCCGCTCACCTATCTCGAGATCGGCTGCAACGATGGCGTGCTCCTGGGTCGATTGCCTTCCGCGTGGCGGCGCGTGGGCGTCGACCCGAGCGATGTGGCTCGTCGCGGAGCCGAGGGGGCGGATTGGGAGCTGGTCAACCTGCCGTTCACGCCGGAGGTCGTCCGTGCGCACGGGTTGGAGGGACGGGTGGACGCGATGTCCGGCTCCAATTGCTTGGCTCACATCTCGGACCTGCGGGAAGTCTTCGCCGGGGCGGCATTGGCCCTGAAGCCCGGCGGTCATCTGTGGGTCGAGGTGCATGACCTCGCCGCGACTTTGCGCGGCGGCCAATGGGACACCATCTACCATGAGCACAAGCTCGAGTGGAGCGAGCCGGCGCTCGTGCGCTGTCTGGCCCTGTTGGGCTTCGTCCACGAGGCGACCCGCCGGCTGCCGCTCCACGGCGGTCTTCTCCGGGCGCGGTTCCGGCGCGAGGCCGGCCCGCAGCCCATGCCCGAGGGCGCCGGCGATCCCGAGCCTGGCCTGACGGACCTCGGGCTCGCATACGCCCGGCGCGCCGAGACTCCTGCGGCGCGGGAACTCAGCCGGCTCCTCGAGCGCGGACAACGCATCTCCGCCTACGGAGCGGCGGGGCGGGCCAACGTGTATCTCAACCAGATGCGGCACCTTCGCTTCGCCCATATCGTGGACGAGGCTCCTTTGCGGGCGGGCAAATTCATCCCTCGGACGGCGACGCCCATCGTCCGGCCTGATGCCTTGGTCGAGCAGCCTTCCGCCGCGTGCCTGATCACGGCCTGGAACTATCGCGAGGACATCATCCGCAAGAACCCGGCGCACGCCGGCTTGTGGCTGACGGCGTTCGAGGACGTCTGATGCGGATCACCGTCCTCGGCTCGAAAGGGATGCTCGGCCATGTGGTGGCCCGGGTGCTTGCGGAGGCCGGGCATGAGGTGCGGAACGAGGCTGCCCGCTACGACCCGGTTGCGTCTCGCAGCTTCATGGAAGCCGTGCTCGCCGGCCGGCCGGAGGCGGTGGTCAATTGCATCGGCGTCCGTCCCGGGCCCGGCGTCGGGGACGGTTGGATCAGATCGGTCAACGCCACCTTGCCCGCTCAGCTGGCGGAGGCGGTGGCGGGGCGATGCCGGTTCGTCCATGCGAGTTCCGACGGGGTCTTTGGGCCGCGCGAAGCTGCGCGCCGGGTGGAGGAACCGGGGGACGCGACCGACCTCTACGGCTGCTCGAAATGGGAGGCCGAGCTGGCCGTGCGGGCGGCGGGCGGGATGGTCATCCGAACCTCGATCATCGGACCTGAGCTCGGCGAGCCGCGAAGTCTGATGGGGTGGTTCCTGGCCCGGCACGGCCCTGTGCGAGGATTCACGGACCACGCCTGGAACGGGATCACCACGCTCGAATGGGCCCGGCTCTGCGCACGATTGCTGGACCGACCTGAAACGGGTGGGATGGTTTGCCAGCCCGGCTTCTGGCCGCCGGTAAGCAAAGCCGAAGTGCTCCGGCTGATCGGCGAAGTCTGGGGCTCTGACGCGACGGTCCAGCCCATGGAAGCACCGTCCCCGGTCCTGCGGAGCTTGGTGCCCGACCTGACCTGTCCTCCGCTGCGGCAGCAATTGCTCGAATTGAAGGCTTGGTACGGGCGCTGACCTTGCGAACTGACATGGAGGCTTTCCCGGGGGGAGAGCTTCTGCTTCCTTCCCTGACCGTGCTCGGCGTCACCACCGTCATCCCCGTCTTCAATGGCGAGCAATTCCTGCCCGCCACCTTGGCTTCGGTCGCCGCCCAGACGCGGCTGCCCGACCGGTTGGTGGTCATCGATGACTGTTCCACCGACCGGACGAGGGATGTCGTGGCAGCCTTCCTGGGGCAGAACCCGCGGTTGAACGGCGAACTGATCTGCAACGAACGCAACCAAGGATTGTTCGGCAACCTGAACCGATGCCTCGATCTGGCGGTCGGGACGGACCTGCTGCATCTTCTGCTCGCGGACGACCTGGTGCTGCCAAGCTTCCTGGAACAGGTCGTGCCCACGCTTGCCTCGGCGGCGGCTCCTTCCATGGCTTGGTCGCTGACCGAGAAGATCGATGCCACGGGCAAACTTTTACCCGGCCAACGTGGGTCTTCCGGGGGCCTTCCCCGCCAGCTCTCCGCGGACGAGCTGCTGCGCCGCCAAGGCCAACTGCGGACGGTGTTCTGCGGATCGGTCCTGTTGAAGACGGGACGGCGTCCTGCCCCTTGCCGGTTCCCGTTAGATTATCCGCAGGTCGGTGATTGCGTGTTCTACGCGGATTGGGCCCGCCGTTCCGAGCGGCGGGTCGAAGTCCCGCAAGTGCTGTGTCAGATCCGCCATCATGCCGCCAGCACGACCAGCGCGAACGCTCGCCGCCTGCAGAGCTGGGTCGGTGACGAATGGCGGGCGATGACGCAGATCGCCGCGTGGTCGGAAGCCGGCCCGTTGCAAAAATGGCTATGGCGTGAGCGCATCCGCTGCCTTTTCGCCGCCCGGTCCGTGGTCAAGCAACAGTTGGTGCGGCCGACGGATGCGGTCTATGCCGAGGAGATCGGCCGGTTGGCCCGCGGATCGGTGCCGGCTTTGCATTGGTCGCTGGGAAATGCTGTGGTCTGCTTTCGCGACCTGATCCTGGGTCCGCATCCGAAATGATCGCCGCCACGCCGCTCAACGTATGAAACTGCACGACCACAAGCCGGTAGACCGCTCCTCGTCCACGGTGGCCGGCCAACTGAGGACGTGCCTCTGGGTGCTGGCCGTGCTCAGCGCGGTGGTGGGATTCCTGTTCCGTCGCAGCTTGCTTCCTGGGTTCGTCCTGTTCGCCAACGACGCCCCGCTCGGGATGCTCAACGCCGAGGCCGGTCGGCTACCCGGCACTTTCTTCGGCTATTGGCAGGACCTGAACTGGGTCGGTGTGACGATGCTGGGGGCCACGCCGGACCTTTCGCAGATCGTGGGCTCCTTGGTCCAGAGCCCGGTGTTCATCGCCAAGTTCTACGCGCCGCTCGGTTTGATCTTCCTCGGGCTGAGCTGTTGGGCCTGCGTCCGTCGGCTGGGGTTCCATCCGGCCGTGGCGCTGCTGGCCGGCCTCGCCGCGGCGTTGGCGTCGAACCCGCTCTCCTATGCCTGCTGGGGGCTGCCTCCGAAGGCGATCTCGCTCGGCTTCGCGCTCTTGGCCATCGCTGCGCTCGCGGGTCGCGAGACCGGCTGGCGGCGCTGGGTGCTGATCGGTCTCGCGGGTTTCGCCACCGGATCCTCTGTGATGGAAGGCGGCGACGTCGGCGCGATCCTCAGCTTGTACGTCGCGGCGTTCGCGGCGTGGCAGGTGTTCGCGGAGCCCGGGATCTCGGCCGGCAAGGCGGTCCAAGGCGGCGTGCGGCTCGCCATCGTCGCGGTGTGCGCCGCTTGGATCGCGGCCCATTCGCTCTCGTCGCTCGTCGGCACCCAGATCAAGGGCGTCGCCGGCATGCAGCAGGACGACGCCTCGCGCGAGAAGCGCTGGGAATTCGCCACGTTCGGGAGCTTCCCGATCGTCGAGACGCCGCGCATCGCGATCCCCGGGTTGTTCGGCTATCGCATGGATTCTCCCGGAGGCTCCGCCTACTGGGGCAGCGTCGGCTCCAGCGACGACACCCCGCAGCACCGTTTCAGCGGCTCCGGTGAATATGTCGGCGTGCTGGTGCTGCTGGTCGGCGCGTTCGCGTTGGTGACCTCGCTGCGCAAGGAGCGCTCGCCGTTCACCGTGGCCGAGCGGCGGTTCGTCTGGTTCTGGGCGGCGGTCGCGCTCGGGTCGCTGCTGCTGGCCTACGGCAAGTTCGCGCCGTTCTACCAGTTCTTCTTCTCGCTCCCCTACGCGTCGACGATCCGGTTCCCGATGAAGTTCCTCCACGGGATGGGCCTCGCGCTCTGGATCCTCTTCGCCTACGGGCTCGAGGCACTGGCCCGGACGTCGTTCGCCACGGACCGTTCGCGCCGCGGCCGGTTGGGGGACCAGATCAAAGCTTGGCGCTCAACAGCCCCATCCGGCGAGAAGGCTTGGATCGCGATCTCTGGCGCGCTGCTCGCCCTCGCGGTCGTCGGCGCGGCGGTCTACGCCAGCCGCGCGCCCCAGCTCACTCGGTACCTGGCGACGGTCCCGTTCGGGCAGGGCGAACCGGCCACCGCCGCCTTCAGCATCGGCGAGGTCTGGATCGCGGTCGCATTCCTGGCGGCGTCGGTCGGCGTGGTCGCGCTGGCGGTCGTCGGTTGGTTCGGTGGGACACGCGCGAAAGCCGGATGGATCCTGCTCGGCGCGATCCTGGTCATCGACCTCCTGCGGGCGAACGCGCCTTGGGTGAAGCACTACGACTACCTGGTCCGCTACCAGAGCAATCCGGTGGTCGACCTGCTCAAGGAACGGCCGTGGGAACATCGCGTGACGGCGTTCGTGCATCCGCGGCTCGGCGGCGGACAACTGGTCTACTCGCCGCAGGAGTTCCCCTACTTCCCGTATCTGCACAAGGAATGGCTGGAGCACCATTTCCAGTACTTCAACATCCAGTCGCTCGACATCGACCAGATGCCCCGCACGCCGGAGATGGAGGCCGCGTATCTCGCCGCGTTCACGCCGCCGAACTTCGGCCTGGCCTCGCAACTCGCGGCCATCGGGCCCCAGATGGACCGCTTGGCACCGGAGCAAGCGGTCCAGGTCCGGGCCATGATCCCCGCCGCGCGGACGAACCTCTTCTTGGTCACCCGTCTCTGGGAGCTGTCGAACACGCGTTACCAGCTCGGCATCAGCAGCGGCATCGATGGGTTCAACGACCTGTTCGACCCCGTGCAGAAACGCTTCCGCGTGAAGCTGCCCTACACGCTCGGGCTCAAGCCCGGCCAACCCCAGCCGTCGCCTTCGCTGCCCGTGGCGGACGCCGT
Organism: Verrucomicrobiota bacterium; assembly: GCA_031384285.1. GTDB lineage: Bacteria > Verrucomicrobiota > Verrucomicrobiia > Limisphaerales > UBA9464 > CAIVQB01. Next base: position 2,985 of record JANNAJ010000697.1, on the reverse strand, counting down.
CCAGCTCATCACGGCGATGCCGTCCGAACGGGGCCCGCTCGCGGTGCTCGAGTTCACCGGGGCCTTGCCGCGGGCCAAGATCTACACGCGCTGGGAGACCGTCACCAACGACACCGCGATGCTCGACCGGCTTCGGTCGCCGGCATTCGACCCGGCCAGGAGCGTCGTGCTCGCGGCGGATCCGTCCGGAGTCGGCGCGGCGTCGGACGCGGCTCCGGGCGAAGTGAGCTTCACCAGCTATGCACCCAAACACGTCGTCCTGAAGACGAAGTCAGCGGCTCCTGGCGTGCTGCTGCTCAACGACCGGTGGCATCCGGATTGGCACGTGACGGTCGACGGCGCACCGGCCGAGCTGCTGCGCGCGAATTTCCTGATGCGCGGCGTGGCGGTGCCGGCGGGCGAGCACACGATCGAGTTCCGGTTCACGCCGCCGAGCGGGACGTTGTGGGTGAGCCTGTCGGCGATCGTCGCAGGGCTCGGCTGCACCGGCTTGCTCGTGGTCTCCCGATCCAAGGAACGCTGACATGTCCCGACAGACCAGCCATCTCGACCGCGTGCGCGACGACACGGCCTATGCCGAGATCCTCGCGAACTGGGACGCCGCGTTCTACGCGAAGTTCACCGCCGCGCTCCGGCCGGACGTCGCCGGAGGCCGCGTGCTGGATGTCGGCTGCGGCGTCGGCCAGGTCGTCGCCAGGCTCGCGGCCGACGGTGTCGACGCGTGGGGCGTCGACGTCGCCGAGGCGAACATCGCCAAGTCGCGCGCCCACACCGACCGTTGCCTCTGGTACGACGGCAAGCGCCTGCCGTTCCCCGACCGCCATTTCGCCGGCGTCGGCGCGCTCAACGTGCTCGAGCACGTGGAGGCGCCGGAAGATTTCATCGCCGACGTAGTGCGGGTCACCGCGCCGGGCGGCAAGATCGTGCTCAGCTCGCCAAACTTCCTGCGCGCGATTGGATGGCGCGATTACCACCCGCGCATGCGCGGGCTCGGCAACAAATGGCAGAACTTTCGCGCGCTCGCCGACCGGCGCCGGAAGATGCGCGCGTGTCCGGAGACGGTCCGCTTCGAACGGATGACGCCGATCATCAAGACGCCGTTCACGCCGGACGACGACGCGATCGTCTGCACCAACGGTCTCGACATGGCCTTCTTCCTCCAACGGAACGGTTGCGTCGTGGAGACGGTGTCCTGCACCGACCGCGTGGTGAACCCGCTGGTCGAGGCGGTGCTCAACGCCACGCCGTTGCGCTACGCGATGTTCAACGCGTTCGTCGTCGCCCGGAAGAAGTGACCGGATCGCGATCGTGACCGCATCTCAAGGGAGCGCGAGGACCGTGCGGACGAAGCGCAGGCCAAGGTGCGGACGACGTCCCGCCGGCAGGGCGTGCGTCCGATCGAAGGTCCTCATACCAACGGCGGGATGCATCAGCATCGCCGGATCTGCCAGCAGGATGCTGGCAGCACGCTGTGACCTGCTCGCGTGCTCAAGGCCGTCCGCGTTCCCGGCCTATCTGCGGAAGCGCGCCAGCACCTTGGCCGGGAAATGCGGCAGCGCCTTGGCGACCTCCTTCAACATGCGCGGCGACATCTCGCTCGGCACGGTGGCGCGCACGTAGGCGCGCGGATGCACGAGATCGGTCGGCCATCGACGGTCCTCGGCGACCGCCTCGGGAAAATCCGCGAGGCGCGATTCCTTCACGAAGGCGAAAGCGTTCTGCACGTACCACCACGCGACCTTGTCGTTCTGCCAGATCCGGTGCCGCAGGCAATCGAGCGGCACGAAACCTTGGGCGCGGAAGAACGCGATCCAATAGCTCGGCCACTGTTCGTTGACGTGGTGGGTGCCGCCTTGCCCGGGCACGGCCGCGGAGAAGAACACGACATCGCCGAGGCGGCAGAGGTCGCCGACGAAGCTCTCCCCGCGCGAGGGAGCCAAGTGCTCGGCGACTTCCAGGCAGTTCACGAGATCGAACCGACGGTCGAGGCGCAGCGGTGCGGCGAGGTCCGCTCGGCGGAATTTGTCGACCGGGAAGAGCAGTTGCTCCGTCTGCACGATGTCGCCGTCGATCCCCAGCACGTCGCAGCCGGCGTCGGCGTAGGTCTTGGTCCAGGTGCCGGAACCGCAGCCGACATCGACGACCGTCCGGCTCGGGAACAGGCGCAGGACGAGCGGCACCGTCTCGCGGGCCGAGGCGGCGGAATCCTCCTTCAGACCTTCGTAGTACCGGGACGAATAGGGCGACGACATGCGGCGAGGATGGCGTCCGGCGACGGACGGAACAACGCGGAAGTCGGTCCGCCGGGCGCGGTGGCGCGGCGGCGTTGACACCCGGACGGTCGAAACGGAAGCTCCGGTCCCTCAATCTATGTCCGAGCCGAAAGAAAACGTGCTGATGGAGAAGATCGTCAGCCTCTGCAAGCGTCGCGGGTTCGTCTTCCAGTCGTCGGAGATCTACGGCGGGATCAACGGCTTCTGGGACTACGGCCAGCTCGGCGCGGAGCTGAAGCGCAACGTGAAGGACGCCTGGTGGAAGACCATCGTCCACCAGCGCGACGACGTCGCCGGCCTGGAGGCGACCATCATCATGCATCCCAAGATCTGGGAGGCGTCGGGACATGTCGCCACGTTCGCGGATCCGATGAGCACTTGTAAGCACTGCAAGAAGCTCGTCCGTTTCGACCAGGTCTGGGAGATGATCCCGGAGAACGCTTGGGCCCAGGCAATCGCGGAGATCTGTCCGGACGGCTTGGTGGAAAGCCCGGCCCTGCTCGCATGGGCCAAAGGCAAGGGCAAGCACTTGGCCCCGAACCTTGCGCTGGTCCGCAATCCCGAGGTCACCCTCTCGTTTTTGGCGGAGCGCGTGAATGCGGCCGACGCGGCGCGCCTGACGGTCAAGGAGCTCTATCAATATCTCGCCACGGAGCAGGTGAACGCCACCGGTCTCCAGACGCCGTGTCCGCATTGCGGTGGCGAGCTGACG
>JANNAJ010000695.1:0-11805 GCA_031384285.1 Verrucomicrobiota bacterium | reverse complement strand
CGACCGGAACACCCTCCCAGACCCCGGACGGGATTTCCATGTGTTTTCCGGCGCGAACGTCGGCATCGACGGATCCCTCCGCGAGGTTTGCCTCCGGTCGGACCGCCCGCGAGAGTGCGATGCATGAGAGCAGGACACTTCGATGCGGTGGTGATCGGGGGCGGCAGCGCAGGATATGCCGCGGCCAGGACATTGACCTCCGGCGGCGCCAAAGCGGCGGTGCTCGAAGGCGGACGCGAGGTCGGAGGACTCTGCATCCTTCGCGGATGTATGCCCACCAAGGCCCTCCTCCACGCCGCCGAACTGCGCCAAGCCATCCGCCATGCCGAGGAATGGGGGATCACCACCGGCGAGGTGAAGGTCGATGTCGCGAAGCTTTTCGCCCGGAAGGACGCGTTGATCGCGGAGTTCGCGGGCTATCGGCGCCGGCAGCTCGAGACGGGCAAAGCCGTATTCATCCGGGCCGGCGCCCGCTTCGTCGATCCGCGCACGCTGGCGCTCGGTGACGGCCGGCAGCTGACCGCGGACCACTTCGTCATCGCGACCGGATCCGTCATCGCACCTCCGCCGCCGGGGACCGGCCTCGACCAGGTGGCCCAGCTCACCAGCGACGATGCGTTGGGGCTATCCCGGATCCCGGCTTCGATGATCGTGCTCGGCGGTGGCGCGGTGGCCGTGGAGTTCGCGCAGTTCTTCAGCCGCTTCGGAGTGCAGGTCACCATCGTCCAGCGCGGGCCGCACCTGTTGCGGGACGTGGACGAAGATGTTGCCCGGGAGCTGGAGAACGCGCTCCGCCGCGAAGGCATCGTGATCCATACCGGCACGCGCCTGCTCGGCGTCGAAGATCTCGGCGACCGGAAAAGGGTGAGGTTCGAGAAGGCCGGCGAAGCATCGGTGGTTGAAGCCGAAGTCCTTTTCAACGGGCTCGGCCGCACGCCGGCCACCGCGGGTCTCGGTCTCGCGGCCGCGGGCGTCGCCACGACGGACGGCCGTATCGTCACCGACCTGCGACAGCGCACGTCCGCGCCGCACATCTACGCGGCGGGCGATTGCTGCGGCCCCCACGAGATCGTCCACATCGCCATCCAACAGGGCGAACTGGCCGCCAAGAACATCCTCCGTCCCGCGGCGCCGGCCGAGATGGATTACCGGCTGCTCACCACCGTGGTCTTCACCGACCCGGCGGTCGCCCAGACCGGCCTCACGGAGAAGTCGGCGCGCGCCCGCGGCGTCGATTTCCTGTCCGCGACGTATCCGTTCAACGACCATGGCAAATCGATGATCCTCGGTGCGAAGGACGGCTTCGTGAAGCTGCTCGCCGACCGCCGCACCGGTGAGTTGTCGGGGGGGTCCTGCGTCGGTCCGCAAGGCGGCGAATTGATCCACGAGATCACCGCGGCGCTGGCCAAACGGATGACCGCCGCCGAACTCGCCGCGATGCCGCACTACCATCCGACGCTGGCCGAGATCTGGACGTATCCGGCGGAGGAACTGGCCGAGAAGATCGAGGCCTGACGAAGACGCGGCCCGGTGGTGGGCCTCGAGGCCGAGAACCGCCGCTTGCGCCGGGCGCGGCGGCGGCGTAGAGCGGGCGCATGACTCGCCTCAGCCGCGTCGCGATGGTCGCCTTCCTGTCGTTCTCGGCCGACGCCGTGCTCCGGGCGCAGACCGGCCAAGCCGGTGTGACCGCTCCGACGGCTGCGGTGAACGTGACCGGGATCGCCGGAGGTCAGACCCGCGGCATCCGGGGCGTCACCCGCCGCACGACGATGACGGCGCCCGGGCAGGAGGCCCGGACCTTTTTCACCGCCGGCGGAGTCGATCTCGGCGGGAGCACGCCCCCGGGCAACGCTGCGGTCGCCGCCCCGGCGCCGGTCGTCGCCGAGGCCCCGATGGAAGGTCTGGACCGGCCGGAGGTCCGGCGCGCTCTCCGGCAACTCGCCGATTCCGGCGACGCGGACGCGAAGCGCTTGCTCGCCAAGCCCGTCCTGGCCGCTCGTCCCGCAGGCCGTTGAGCGCTCGCCACCGGCTGCGCCGGGCCAGCCGCTCCTCACCCGCCCGCTGATCGGGCGGCGTCCGCGACGAAGAGCAGTTCCATCCTCTTTTTGATGCGGAACAATCCGACTTCACGTCCCGCATCCGTGTCCACCGCTCCGGACCGATCCTGATGGGCATCCGGCGGACGCGAGCCTTCCCAGCTTCCGTCTTCCCCTGCGCTCGACCGGTCCCGTAGCCTGCGCCGGTGCACTTCGGAAAACTGACGCTCGTCGGCGTCGGCCTGCTCGGCGGTTCGGTCGGGCTCGCCGCGAAGCAACGCCGGCTCGCCGCCCATGTCTGCGGGCTGGTGCGCCGCGCCGCGGCCGTTGCCGAGTGCGAGCAGCTCGGGGTGGTGGATTCGGCCACCCGCAACCTGGCCACGGCGGTATCGGACGCGGACCTCGTCGTCCTCTGCTCGCCCATCGGCCAGATGCGCGCTTTGCTGAAGGACCTGCTGCCGTTCCTCAAGCCGGACGCCATCGTCACCGACGTCGGGAGCGTGAAGGGCAGCGTGGTGGAGGAACTGGAGCCGTTGGCCGCTTCGGTCGGCGTCCGGTTCGTCGGCAGCCATCCGATGGCCGGCGCGGAGAAGACCGGCGCGTCCGCCGCGCGGGCGGATCTTTTCCAGGGCGCGGTCTGCGTCGTCACGCCGACGCAGCGGACGGATCCCGAGGCTCTGCGGATCGTGGAAGGCTTCTGGAAGGCGGTCGGTTCGCGCGTGCTCACGCTGTCGCCGGCGCAGCACGACGACCTCGTGGGCCGTTCCAGCCATCTGCCCCATGTCGTCGCCGCCGAACTGGTGAACTACGTGCTCAGCCCGGTGCATCCGAAGGAGCAGGCGCAGCTCTGTGCCAGCGGTTTCCGGGACACCACCCGTGTCGCCAGCGGTTCGCCGGAGATGTGGCGGGACATCGCGCTGGCCAACCGGCGGCACCTCGGCCGCGTGCTGGGCGTGTTCATCGAGGACCTGGCGGAGTTCCGTCGCGCTCTGGAGGAGGGCGACGCCGCTTCCGTGGGCGAGTTCTTCGCCCAGGCCAAAGCGCGCCGCGATGCCTGGATCAACCCGGCCGAGGGGCCGGAAGCCAACGGGAACGGGCACTAGGCCCGACGGTGACGCCAGGTCGTCGCCGAGACGGGATGGACGGACTGCCCGGCGGGCTCATACCAAGCAGGGGGTGATCGTCAGTAGAACCGTGGGCGGGTCGCCCATCAACCCGCCCGGCTTGCAGGGCAAGCCGTCCACACCGCGAGCCCGAGTTCTACGCGGATCCACCAGGAGTTGGTATCAGCCGGAACGAGGCAGCACAGGTATGGGTGGAACGGGTGCCCCCTCCTCGTGGCGAGCGACTCGCCCGCCGCTCGCGGTGCGCCGGGAATGCGCCGTTTGGTGCGCGCGCTGTCCATGCCGAAACTCGGCGGCAAGTTGCCGCCGAGAACGGCCAAGTTGGCCGTGCCACCCGGATCGATCTGCATGGTTCCGGATCAGACGATGTCCGGCTCGCCGATGACCTTGGTTCCGTCGCGGCTCTGCACGCCACCGGCCTTGAGGCTTTCCTTGGGATCCGTGTAGCCCGGGATGATGCGGTCGAGCTGCGTCTGCGTCGCGCCGAGATGGTCGCGGATGAGCTTGCCCAGCACGCTCCGGTAATCGGTGTTCCGTTTCAGGTAGCGTCCCGTGGACTGGAACATCGATCCGTTCTGGCCCGTCTCCCAGGCGATGGGGTCGCTGCTGCCGCCGCAGTTGAACACGCCGCTGCGCTTGACCGTGCCGAGCGCGTCGGTCTCGAGCCCCTTGACCCCGCCGCCGGCGACGAACATGACGTTGGCCTCGGCGTGGTCGGTGCCGTTGTCCGAGTTCTCGATGGTCGTGCGGCCGAACTCGGAGAGGGTGACGATCACCAGGTCGTCCCAGCGGCACTTGTCGGCGTACTTGGTGAAGTACTTCCGGAGCGCGTAGACCGCCCAGCCCACGCGGCGCAGGAGGTTCGCGTGGGAGCCGGTCGCGGCGCCCTGGTTGCTGTGGGTGTCCCAGCCGTCGATCGACGTGCCGGCGACGAGCGCGGACGTCTTGTTGAGCACGAGCGAGGCCGCCTTGAGGTTCTGGAAGAAGCCGTAGGCCGAGGTGGGGACGACATACTTCTGCGCGTTGTTGGCCCGGGCGAAGCCGCCGTTCTTCGCGTTCGTCGTGGGGAAGAGCGAATAAGGCATGTCGCCGTCGGTCGCCTCGTCGTCGACGAAGGTGTTGCCGGCCTCGCTGAAATCGAGCTGGGCGAAGATGTCGAGCGTGCTCGCGAGGTTGCCGTACTGGAGCTCCAGCAGGTCGCGGTCACGTTTGTCGGTGAACCGCGCCTTGTTGGCGGCGGCGAGCGCGGCGTCGGCCTTGAGGTTGCCCTGGGGCGTGTTCGGGACGGCGAGCAGGTTGTAGCGGGTCGGATCGCTCAGGTTGGTCATGGCCGCCTTGGACCCGCGGAGGATCAGCGGCAGCGACGAACCGATGCTCACGCCGGTGAGGGGAGATGAATTGGCCAGCCCCGACTCGATCATCGCCCGGTAGAGGATGCCGTCCTTGACCAGGTTGCTGTTCGGCGAGCCGGTCTCCCAATAGTTCTGCGAATCGAAATGGGAGCGGGATTGCTTCGGGTAGCCGACGCGATGGATCAGCGCCAAGTCGCCGGCGTTGTAGACCGGCGCGAGGAACTTGAGCGCCGGGTGCAGCGCGGCGAAGCCGTTGCCGAGGGGAAGGCCCGCCGTGTAGTCGAACGTCGACGTCGACTGCCCGCTGACGGGGAAGAGCGCCTTGCCACGCGCGTCGAACGGTTGGGCAGGGTCCTTCTGGATGAGGATGTCCTGCCGGTTCGGCGGGCCGTAGGCGGGGTCGCCGAAGGGCACGACCGCGTTGAGCCCGTCGTTCGCGCCCCGGAGGAAGATGAAGATCAGCTTCTTGGTGCGGCCGTCCGCGCCGGTGATGCCGATGTTGCCCTCCGCGAGGGCGCGTTGCAGGACGAACGGGATGTCGGTGAGCGTCGAGAGCGCGGTGCCGAGCCCGAGCGCGGAGGCATGGGAGAGGAATGAGCGGCGGGTGATGACGTTCATGGTGTGGCCAGTTTCAAGGTTCCGGTGCCGGTTCGGTTCACTGTTCTTGGAAGCGCTGCGTCGACATCAGGAGGGCGACCATGCCGCGGAGACGGAGGTCGTAGGCGCTGGTCCCCGGGGCCAGCGCGCTGAACGCCGATGTCGTCGTGCCGTCGTCCGCGGTGTCGAGGAACGTGACGGCGATCCTGCGGAAGGCCGCGAGGTTCGCCTTCCCTTCGGCCGGGAAGAGCAGGTCGAGGAAGTAGTCGGCGACCTTGCCGGAGTCCCGCATCGCTTCGGGCGCCTTGATGCGGAGCAGTCCGACCGGATCGGTCTGGGTGCTCGCCACGACATCGGATTTGCCGGTCATGCCGGCGGGCATGAGCGCCGCCTGCACGAAGCGGATGCGTTCGGCCAAGGTCCCGGCGCTGATCCATGCGGAGGCGTCCTCCGGATAGCCGTCCGGTTCCATCCGGTCGAAGAGCCGCATGCGCCCGAGTCGGTCCATCACGGGCTGGATCTCCCGGCCGTCGGTCGACACGGTGTAGGAGCCGTCGTCGCGACGGGCGCGCAGCGCGCGCACGGCGCTGGCGACGAACTCGAGCGGCGTCTTCACCTTCTGCAACGACGCCGCGTCCGACCGGAACAGCGCCGAGCTGAAGATCGTCCGCAGGACCTCGCGGAGCTGGCCTTTCGGTCCGCCGTTGGACGGGCTCTCCCAAGCGAGCATGCAGGCGTGGACGAGTTCTTCTTCGGGAGTCGTCTCGGCGTCGGTGAAGTCGTAGCCGATGGCGAAGCCGTCGTGGACGAACAAGCGGCAGAGCTTCACGGAGAGGAACTCCTGCGTGAACGGCTGGTCGGCCATGTGGCGAAGCAGGGTGTAGCCCTCCTGGAGGGTGGGGTTGCCGGTCCCGGCCGGGATGGTGAGCGAGTAGTCGCGGCCGGCCCAAGGCGGGCCGAACCGGGCCGGCACGAGCTTCGGGTTCGTGACCACGCCCTTGGCGTCATGGTTGAAGAAGATCTTCTTCTGGGCGGTGTTGTGGTTGGCCGCCTTGTAGTTGAACGACCAGGCGCCGACCAGGTTGGTCACCGCCGTCTTGTTGGTGATCGCGTTGGGGTCGAGATAATTGGTGGTGACGAAGGCGAAGGGGTTGGACTCTTGTGCCGCATCGACCAACCGGATGGACCAGCCGGTCCAGACCCGGGAGATCTGCACGATGTCCGCTTGGTCGTACCCGTTGTCGACGCCGAAGCAGAAGAGCTCGCAGAGCTCGCGGGCGAAGTTCTCGTTGGCGATGCTCGTGCCGCTGCCCTTCGAGTTGATGGTGTCGAGGTAGATGATCATCGCCGGGCTTTCGGCGCTGATCTTCAGCATGTCGTGGAAGGTGGCCTTCGGGTCCGACATCGCGGCGCGCCAGCGGAGGTTCTCCTTGGTTTCGAGCTGCGTGGCGATGCGGCCGGCCGTGTCGGAGCCGAGGCCGGCGTTGTCGAAGTAGTCGTGGGTCTTGGAGTACTCGGTGACGAAGTGGTTCTCCCAGAACTGCCGCAGCACCTCGGTCAGCTGCTTGCGCGACTGGATGGCGTGCAACAGGTGCCACGCCCGGAGATCGGTCATCGTGGCCGAACCGGCCTTGAGTTTCGCGAAGATCGGGGCCGGGGAATCCACGGTACCGCCGAGCCCGTGGGTGCTCGTGATCCCGCTTCCGGAAAGGCGCACCGTCAGCTTCGCCGTCACCGTCGGCGAGGTGAGATACCAGTAGCTCAGCGTGTAGGTCGTGGCGGCGTCCAGCGACGGGGTGACGACCTGGTAGGCCGAGGTGCTCCGCGAGGTGCCCGCGCCGGTGGAGACCAAGTGAAGCGAAAGGCTTCCGCCGTGCGCCTCGTCGGGCGTGAGGGCCGAACCCGCGACGTTCGGGCTCAGGATCCAGTTCGATCCTAGCGAGGTCTCGAAATCGCCGTCGCGGAGCAGGTTGGCCTTCGTGCCGTCCTCCACCGCGCCCGCGACGAGGCGGATGTCGTCCAGGTAGACCTCACCCGGGCCGTCCAAGTAGATGTACAGCGACGAGGACGAACCCGTGCCGGTCGCCGTCATCTTGCGCCAGCTCGGTATGATGACCGCGGAGTCGATGTCCTCGGTGATCGTCTCGGGCGCCAATTGTTCGGCGATGTAGGCATCCGGTCCGATCGCCCGGACACGGGCCAGGTCGTCCGGTGACGGGCCGTAGGCGATCCGCTGCAACAGGGTGGTCGCGAGAAGCGCATCCGGCGTCAGGACCCGGGCGTTCACCCGGAAGAAACCGTCGCCGGGCGCGGAGGCCAGGCCGGTCCATCCGAACCCGTCCAAGAACCCCGTGGTGTCCGGCCGGTAGGGTTGTCCGAGCGCGTCGGCTCGCTCGATCTGGTATTCCACGGTCGCGGGGTACGGAGCGAACCCGAGCGTGACCCGGCCGGGCTCGGCCGAGATCCCGGTGATGATCGGCGCGTCGGTGGCGCCTGCCATCCAAGAGACGAGGGCACCGGACATCGCCACGAGGGCGATACGGGGAAAGAGAGCAGAGGGTTTTTTCATCGCTGCGCGAAGGATGGATGTCGGGCTCAGCTTAGCAGGCTTCGGGCCGAGTGCATCGGTGGGCTCGACGGACTCCGGTGCGGCCGCAGGCATCGGATGGACCTAGGAGGACCGAACCCTTGGGACGCGACGAAGTCAACCGGTCCCTCAAGCTGTCCGATGGGCGTCCGATCCGCGCGCCCCCTCTGTCACGGTCGGGCAACCGGGCTCGGAGGTAGTGGTCCCGCTGACGTGGCCAGTCATGGAAGGACCCGGCCGAGGCTGGGTCCTCGGCTGTTTCCGATGCCGCGGCGCATGTCGTTCCCGCGAAGCGTCGCCCCATGACGTCGCGGACGATTTGCCGCGGTCCTGGGCCACACTATAGGTGTCCGATGAGCGGACCGATCCCGGGTGTCTTCCTGACCGCGGAGTGGAGGCATCTCGCGATGCTGAACTACGAGGTCGAACCGGCGTTGCTCGACCGGTTCGTCCCCGCCGGGACCGAGTTGGATCCGTGGGACGGAAAGGTCTTCGTCTCGGTCGTTGGATTCTTGTTCCTGCGGACGCGCGTTCTCGGGTGGCCCGTCCCGTTCCACCAGGATTTCGAGGAGGTGAACCTCCGCTTCTACGTCCGCCGAAAAGCCGAGGACGGCTGGCGGCGCGGCGTGGTGTTCATCAAGGAGATCGTCCCGCGCGCCGCGATCGCGATGGTCGCCCGGACCTTGTACAGCGAGCCGTACATCGCGCTGCCGATGTCGCACCGGATCGACGCGACCGCCGGCCGGGTCGGGTCGGCGGAGTACGGATGGCGATCGGGCGGAAGGGACAACCGGCTCAAGGTCGTTACCTGCGGCGCCGCGCGGCCGCTCCAGGACGGATCGGAGGCGGAGTTCATCACCGAGCACTATTGGGGCTACAATTCGCGACCGGGCGGCCCGACGCTGGAATATCGCGTCGAGCATCCTCGCTGGCGGGTCCACGAGACCCGCGAGGCGGTGCTCGATTGCGATGTCGCGGGGCTCTACGGGAAGGAGTTCAGTCGTTGCCTAGAAGGCCGGCCTTCGTCGGCGTTCTTGGCCGAAGGCTCCGAGGTGACGGTGCGCCGCGGGGTGCGGGTCGCATGACCGGCGGGCCGCAGGTCCGAAGGACCGTTCAGGCGTGCTCCCGGTCCAGCTTGGCCGCGGGTTTCTTGCTGTAGGGCGAGTGGAGGTTGAAATAGATGCCGCAGAGCGGCCGTTGACCATCGGTCTGGCTGAGGATGACCGTGACGTGGCGGTCGAGCGCGATGCCGTGGCGCATGTCGGCGCCGCGGGCAAGATAGGCGTTGATCGCCTTCTGCAGGAGCGACCGGAGCGCGGCCTCGCAATCGTCGGGAAGCTTCTCGAGGCACACGACGTGGCGGTCATAGCTCTTGAGCGCGACCGCCAACTCGGCCCGGAAAGAATCGACGGTGAGTTCCACGCCGCAAAAATACGGAGGCCGGGATCGAAGTAAAGCCGGGCGGCGGACGGGGCGATTTGGAAGCGTCGGCCAGAAGTCGACGGCGCGTTCCCGCCGACCGGCGTGTCCCGGGTCGGCGGCACGCCGCCGTCCGAAGGCGGACTCCCCGCCTTCCTCCGCAAGTCGCCCTTCCTCGCCAGCGATCCGCCCCTTGATCCGCCACGAAGGTTGACGGAACGCTCTTCCGGGAATTAATACGCACGCGTAATATGTCCAAAGCCCAGCTCTCCGTCGCATTCTTCTTCCAGATGGCGGTCATCCTCGCGGTGTGCCGCTGCGTCGGCTATCTGGCGCGTCGCGTCGGGCAGCCGCAAGTGGTCGGCGAGATGATCGCGGGCGTGCTGATGGGACCGTCGCTGCTCGGGCTCTTCTTCCCGCAGGTCCAGGCGATGATCTTCCCGAAGGCGTCGCTCGACATCCTCTACGTCGGTTCGCAGCTCGGGGTCGGGCTCTACATGTTCCTCGTCGGGGTCGAGTTCCGGACCGACCTGTTCACGAGCCGCATCCGTAGCGCGATGGCGGTGTCGATCTCCGGGATGGTCGTGCCCTTCATCCTCGGCGGCGGGCTGGCGCTGTGGCTGCTCAAGGTGCCCGGGCTCTTCTCCGACAAGGCGACGAGCATGGAGGCGATGCTGTTCCTCGGGGCCGCGATGTCCATCACAGCGTTCCCGATGCTCGCGCGGATCATCTACGAACGCGGGCTCACCGGCACCTCGCTCGGCACGCTCGCCCTGGCGGCCGGGTCGATCGACGACGCCGCCGCCTGGTGCGTGCTGGCGATCGTGCTCGCCAGCTTCGGCGGCGGCGCGTCCACGGCGGTGCTCGCCATCGCGGGCGGGCTCGGCTACGGGCTCTTCATGGTGACCGTCGGCCGGAAGCTGCTCGCCCGTCTCGGGTCCGCCACCGAGCGCGAGGGCAAGCTGACGCCGACGATGCTCGCATCGGTGCTGATGCTCTTCTGCCTCTGCTGCTGGGTGACGGACGCCATCGGGATCCACGCCGTGTTCGGCGGCTTCCTGCTCGGGGTGGCGATGCCGCGCGGCCTGTTCGCCAAGGAGCTGCAACGGCAGCTCGAGCCGTTCGCCGTCGTCTTCCTCCTTCCGATGTTCTTCACCTACTCGGGTCTCAACACCCGGCTCGACCTCGTCGACAGCCCGCAGCTCGCGCTCATCGCGCTGGCGGTGCTGGTGGTGTCGTGCCTCGGCAAGGGCGTCGCCTGCTGGGCCGCCGCCCGCTTCAGCGGAGAGGACAACCGGACGGCCATGGCGGTGGGCGCCCTGATGAACGCCCGGGGCCTGATGGAGCTGATCATCCTCAACATCGGTCTCCAGAAAGGCGTCATCCACGCCCCGCTGTTCTCCATCATGGTCGTCATGGCGGTGGTCACGACACTCATGGCGTCGCCCGTGTTCGAGTGGGTATATGGCCGGCATGCCCGCGCCACCGGTGAGCTCGGCAAGGCGCAGCTCGGTGCGTGAGGAAGCCGTGCGCTCCGGAGGAGGCCTCCGCCGCCTGCCCCGTTCATCCCCAGAGCTGGCGGTCGAGCGAGCGGTATTGGATGGCTTCGAAGACATCCTCGTGGTTCACCGCGTCGCGGCCGGCGAGATCGGCGATGGTGCGGGCGACCTTGAGGATGCGGTCGTAGGCGCGGGCGGAGAGGTTGAGCTCGGTCATCGCGTTCTTCAGCATGGCGAGCGTGGACCCATCGAGCGGCACGAACTCCTTCAGCTCGCGCGTGGCCATGCGGGCATTGCACGAGATCTTGCGTCCGGCGAAGCGCGCCTGTTGCCGCTCGCGCGCCGCGACGACCCGCGAGCGGATGGCCGCGCTGGGTTCGCCCGGCGCGGCCTGGGTCAGCTCGGCGAACTTCACGGCCGGCACCTCGACGTGCAGGTCGATGCGGTCGAGCAACGGGCCGGAGATGCGCCCGAGATAGTTCTGGATCTCCCGCGGTGACGATTTGCTCTCGTGCGGCATCTTGCCGTCCGGCGACGGGTTCATCGCGGCGATCAGCATGAACTGCGACGGGAAGGTCATCGTGCCGGCGGCGCGCGAGATGGTGACGCGTCCTTCCTCGAGCGGCTGGCGCATCGTCTCCAGCACGCTGCGCTTGAACTCGGGCAGCTCGTCGAGGAACAGGACGCCGTGGTGCGCGAGCGAGATCTCCCCGGGCGAAGGGTTGATGCCTCCGCCCAGGAGGCCGGCGTCGCTCGCGGTGTGGTGCGGCGAGCGGAACGGGCGCGTCGTGACCAGTCCCTGGCCGGCCGCCAACTGCCCCGCGATGCTATGGATCTTCGTCGTCTCCAGCGCCTCGTCCAAGGTGAGCGGCGGCAGGATGGTCGCGAGCCGCTTGGCCAGCATGCTCTTGCCCGTGCCCGGCGGACCGATCAGCAACAAGTTGTGTCCGCCGGCCGCGGCGATCTCGAGGGCCCGCTTCACCGATTCCTGGCCTTTCACGTCGGCCATGTCCACGCCCTCGGGCGGCAACTGGTTGAACAATGCCGTGGTGTCCACCTTCAGCGGCGCGATGCTCACCTGCCCTTCGAGGAACAGCGCGGCCTCGCGGAGGTTCTGGACCGGGATGACGTCGAGGCCCGCCACGACCGCGGCCTCGGCGGCGTTCTCGCGCGGCACGAGCACGCCGCGTT
>JANNAJ010000686.1:0-5040 GCA_031384285.1 Verrucomicrobiota bacterium | reverse complement strand
CCTATGCTCTCGCCCGCGTCCGTGGTCGGCGCCGTTCCCCGCGGCGGTTTGAGACCGGAGACCGCGCGGACGCTGCTCGGCTATCTGCAAACCCGCGTGGAGGCGGGCTGGCCACTCGCGGAACAGCAGCTGGCGGCGGTGGCCGCGGCGGTACCTGCGGGGCGCGCCGTCGACCTAGAAGCGTTGCGTGCCGGATTGGTGCGTGCCGTGGAGCAGCAGCGCGGGAAGTTGGTGACGCTGGAACCGTTGCTCCGCGGAGGCGACCCGGAGCGGGGCCGCATCGTCTTCGGACGGAAGGCCGGCTGCGTGAACTGTCATCAGGTCGCCGGCCAAGGTGGTTCGTTGGGTCCCGACCTGACGAAGATCGGGGCCATCCGCGCCGGCCGGGACCTGATCGAATCCATCGTCATGCCCAGCGCCACTTTCGCGCAGGGATACGAGACCTACAGCGCCACGCTTCGTTCCGGCGAGACCGTCACGGGCATCCGCATCCGCCAGCCTGACGATGCGGTGGTGCTCCGCGACGCCAGCGGCGCGGAGACCCGGCTGGATGCCTCAGAAGGCGCGACCGTCGAGCGGCAGAAGCTGTCCCTGATGCCCGAGGGCCTGTTGGGCGGGCTCAGCGAAGCCGAGACCAGCGACCTGTTCGCGTACCTGCAAAGTCTCAGATGAAAACACTTGTCACCCGGGGAACGTTCATCGGCGGCATGGTCCTGTCCGCCTCGCTCGCAGCCTTGGCGGCACCGCTCGATCATTCCGTGACCTGGGTGGGCAACTCCTTCTCCGGCGCGAGTAACCGCTGGGTCCAGAATTTTTTCATCCACACGAAGGTCCAACCGGACGGCACGGTGGACACGTGGAGTCATTGGGACGAGGGCGGGAAGAAGTTCGGCGCCTACAAGGACGGCGACGTCGTCGGCAACACGAACGTGAACCCGAACAGCCTGGAGACCCGCGACAAGCTGGGCCGGCTCTGGAAGCTCGAGGTCGCCTACACCGATCCTAAGCACCAGGAATGGGAGTTCTTCCCCAAGGGCATCGCGTGTGATGGCACGCGGGTGACCTTTCCCGATCTGTTCCAGCCGATGGCGCTCGCGCTCGCCAACGACGGGCAGCTGATGGTGGCGGATTCCGGCACGGGCCCGAGACAGCAGGTGCTCTTCTACGACGTCACGGATATTGCGAAGCCGAAGCTGACGCGGGCGTTCGGCGAACGCGGCGGCATCGGCTCGGGCATCCCCGGACGGATCACGCCGACGAAGTTCTGGGGCATCCGCGGTCTCGGCATGGACGCCGCGGGCAACCTCTACGTCGCGATGAGCGAACAGGGTTCCGTGCTGCGATCGTTCACGCCGGACGGCGCGTTGCGCTGGGAACTGCACGGCGAGTTCTTCTGCGACGTCGCGACGGCCGATCCGGCGGACGACGCGATGACCGTCTGGGGCATCCAGGAGCGCTACGCGATGGATTGGTCCAATCCGCCGGGCCGCGACTCGAAGTGGGTCGGCTACACGCTCGACCGTCACAAGCATCCCGGCGATCCGCGCGGCCTCATGCACGTGAAGCAGCAGGGTGAGCACGGGCTGACGTCTCCGCAGGTGGTCTATCTCCAGGGCAGACGGTTCATGTTCGTCGGCGGCATGTTCGCCAGCAACTTCATCAACATCTTCCGTTTCGACGGCGAGGTCGCCGTCCCCTCCGGCTTGATCCTCCAGTGGGGCAACGACCTCTACAACACCGACCTCAAGTGGCCGCCGAACAAGCCTGCGGGCAAGGCGTCCATCTGGCGCGACGTGGACGGCGACGGCGACCACCAAGCCGACGAGTTCGCGCCGAACACCGAGCGCGTGAAGCCCGGCCCGTTCTGGGTGGACAAGAAGGGCAACGTCTGGATGGCCTACGGCTTCTTCCGCTACGACTTCCAGGGCCTCGATCCGAAGGGCAACCCCATCTACTCCGCCGACAAGGTCACCGTCCTCGACAAGCCCAAGGGCGTGGATAAGGTCGCCCGCGTCTGCTACCTGGACGACACCGACACGCTCATCGTCGCCGAGGAAGGCCACGATGAAGAAGGCCGCCCGAGCATGCGCCACATCGGCCGGGTCTTCGTGTGCAAGGGTTACCTCGCCGGAAATCGCGAGACGGTTTCGTTCGTGCCCGGTGGCGGCAAGGAAGCCGGATGCGTGACCGCGGCCGGCGACTATGCCTTCACCGGCGGTTGGAAAACCCGCGGCCAGATCTGGGTCAACCGCCTCAGCGACGGCGCGGAGGTCGGCATGTTCGATCCTGGCCCGACGGTCGGCGGCGTGGCCGATACCGGATGGATCGACCTGCTCACCGGCATCAACGCCTTCAAGCGCAGCACCGGCGAGTACCTCGTCTTCGTCGAGGAGAACTACAAGGCCAAGTCGCTCATCTACCGATGGAAGCCATGAGCGATCCGGCGATCCATCACGTTGGCAGCCGGTCTGGTCGTCGCTTGCGCCATGGTCCGTGCTGAGAGCTGGCCGGCCATCGCGTTCGGACACCTCTTCATACGCACGCAGAAGGGCCTCTTCGGCATCGATCGCGATCACTGACACGGCGGAAGGCCTCCTGTATCCGTTTTGAACCAGAATCCATGAGCAGCTATTCGCCAGCCCCGTTCGCGTTCGCGGCGATCAGGAAGATGACTCTCGGTCCCGTGCTCTTGTCGGCCGCGGTCTTTCTCGCGGACCCAGTCCGGTCGCAGATCCCGCAGCCGACCGACGCGCCCAAGGCTCTGACGCCGGAGCAGAGCGCGGCGGCGTTCCGGCTGCCCGCAGGTTTCCGCATGGAGATCGTCGCGAGCGAGCCGCTCATCGCGTCGCCGTCGGCGGTGTGCTGGGACGAACACGGGCGGATGTTCGTCAGTGAACTGCACGGCTACAATCTCGCGGGGCAGCTCGATATCGAGGAGCTCAACAAGTCCGGCCGGCTCGACACCGAGGTGCGCCGCGTGCAAGCGGACGAAAAATTTCAACGCGCAGCGAAGGCCGGCACCTACGGCGTGGTGAAGCAGCTGCGCGACACGGACGGCGACGGCCGCATGGACGTGGCCGAGGTGTGGGCCAAAGACCTGCCGCCCGTCTACGGACTCGTGCCCGCCCGCGGCGGCATCATCGTGGCGTGCGCGCCGGACATCGTGTTCCTCGCCGACCGCGACGGCGACGGCGTGGCCGAGGTGCGCGAAGTCTTGTTCACGGGCTTCCCCACCGGCGAACTGGAACGCGGCATCAATGCTCCGCAGCGGGGCGCGGACGGCTGGATCTATTTCGGACGCGGCTGGGGCGGCGGCAAGATCACCGGACCGCATCTGCCCGCGCCGGTGCGATTGCCCGGCACGGATTTCCGCATCCGCGACGACGGCAGCGTGATCGAACCCGTCACCGGCAACACGCACACCTTCGGCTTCGCGATGACCGAGGCGGGCGACCGCTTCACCGTCACCACCACGGTTCCCGGCATCTTCATCGCGCCGCTGCCGTGGCGTTATCTCGCGCGCAATCCCGACGCGGCCACACCGTCGCTCGAAGCCGCCACCGGCGACCGCCACGCCTACTCGGTCTCCAAGCCGCATCCGTGGCGGCAGAAGCGCGCCGATGACCCGGCCTACTTCAAGTACTACAATTCGCGTTACGGCGCCGCGGAGAGCGAGGCGGACGGCTGGTTCACCTCCGCGTGCGGGCCGATGATCTACCAGGACCACGTGCTGCCGGGATTGCACGGCCGGTATCTCGTCTGCGAACCCGCGGGCAATCTCATCCATCGCGCGCTCATCGAGGCGGACGGTTCCGCTTTGAAGCTCCGGCGCGCGCCGGGCGAGGAGAGAGCCGAGTTCGCCGCGACCAGCGACCCGTGGAGCCATCCGATGAACCTCGCGCACGGACCGGACGGCTCGGTCTGGGTCACCGACTACTACCGCGAGATCATCGAGGACTACTCGGCCATCCCGCGTCATCTCCAGCAACAATACGGCGTCTACGCCGGCCACGACCGCGGCCGCATCTACAGGCTCACGCACCGCGACGCGAAGCGCGCGCCTTCGGCGGACATGAGCAAGCTCGACGCAAAGGCGCTCGCCCGCGAATGCGTCGGCCCGCTGTTCTGGCGGCGGCAGACGTCCCAACGGCTCCTCGTCGAAAGGGGGGGACGATCCGCCGCGCCTGCGCTCCGGGCGCTGCTCGCCGACCGTCGGGCCGGATCCTCCGCCGTCATCACCGCGCTCCGAGCGCTCGACCAACTCGGCTCGCTCGCTCCTGCCGATGTGCGACCGTTCATCGGCCACACCGACGCCAACGTCCGCATCCACGCGCTGCAACTTGCCGACCCCTGGTTCGACCAGGACAAAGGCCGCCCCTTGCTTGACGCCGCTCTGACCGCCGCGGCCGCGGAACTGGATCCCCGCGTGCAGATCCAGTCCGCCTTGAGCCTCGGCGAAGCGCGTGACCCGCGCGCCTTTGCCCGGCTCGCGTCGTTCGCCCGTGATCGGCTCGCGGTCCGCTGGATGGACGCGGCGGTGTTGTCGTCGCTCCACGGACGCGGCCCGGAGATGCTTGCGGAACTGTTGCGCGAACCGGGCGGCGCCGCTCCGTTCCTCGCGCCGCTCGCGCGATCCATCGCCGCGCACCGCGATGAAGCCGGACTTGCGCGCGCGATCACGTTGGCCGCCACCGCGAAGCCGGACACACGGGCCGCCGTGCTCGACGCCCTTGCCCAAGGCCGCAAGAACGCGCCGCGCAAGCCGCTCGCCGATCGGTCCGCGCGCACGGCACTCGCCTCATCGGCCGCCAGTCCGGACGACGTGGTCCGCAAGGCCGCGCGCTCTCTCGAGGACACCTTCATCGCCACCGTCGCGGACGATGGGGCGCTCGTGCCCGACGGCAAATTGCCGGCCGCCGAGACCCTCAGCGACGGGACCTTCCGCAGATATGTTGCCGCGCTGTCCGGCTCGCGCGACCTCAAGCGCGGCCACGAGTTGTTCGTCCAGGCCTGCGCGACGTGTCATCGCATCGGAACGGA
>JANNAJ010000648.1:0-7987 GCA_031384285.1 Verrucomicrobiota bacterium | reverse complement strand
CCATCCTCGTCCGCTGTCGCCACGAAAAAGCCGCCGGAGGATGACCTCCGGCGGCTGTCGGTCGGGCCGGACGACCCGACATCGCGAGGATCAGTACGCGGCCTGGGCGCCCTTGATCGAGCGCTTCTGCATCCAGGGCATGAGCGAACGGAGCTTGGCACCGGTCTTCTCGATCGGGTGCTTCTCGCCCGCGGCGAGCAGCGCGTTGTAGCGCTTGTAGCCGCCTTCGTATTCCTTGACCCAGTCCTTGGCGAACTTGCCGGACTGGATGTCCTTCAGCGCCGCCTTCATGCGCTTCTTGACGGAAGCGTCGATGATCTTCGGGCCGACGGACACGTCGCCCCACTTGGCGGTCTCCGAGATGGAGAAGCGCATGCCGCTGATGCCCGCCTCGTTCATGAGGTCGACGATCAGCTTCAGCTCGTGGAGGCACTCGAAATAGGCCATCTCCGGGGAGTAGCCGGCCTCGACGAGGACCTCGAAGCCCGCCTGCACCAGCGCGCTCGCGCCGCCGCAGAGGACGGTCTGCTCGCCGAACAGATCGGTCTCGGTCTCTTCCTTGAAGGTGGTCTCGATCACGCCGGCGCGGGTGCCGCCGACGCCCTTGGCCCAGGCGAGGGCCGTCTTCTTGGCCTTCTTCGAGGGGTTCTGGAACACCGCGATGAGCGCGGGCACGCCTTTGCCCTCGGTGAACTGGCGGCGGACGATGTGGCCCGGGCCCTTCGGGGCGACGAGGATCACGTCGACGTCCTTCGGCGGGACGATGGTCTTGAAATGGATGGAGAAGCCGTGGCTGAACAGGAGCGTCTTGCCCTTGGTGAGGTTGGGCGCGATGTCCTTCTCGTAGGCGGCGGCCTGCTTGGTGTCGGGCAGGGCGACGAAGATGACGTCGGCGCGCTTGACGGCCTCGCCGGTCAGATAGACCTCGAAGCCCTTGTCCTTCGCCACGGCGGCGGACTTGGAGCCTTCGTACAGGCCGATGATGACATGGGCGCCGGACTCCTTGAGGTTGAGCGCGTGGGCGTGGCCTTGGGAGCCGAAGCCGAGCACGGCGAGGGTTTTGCCTTTGAAGACGCTCAGGTCGGCGTCCTTATCAGTGTAGACTTTAGCCATATCGAAAAGCTGCGTGGTGTTGGGGGACGTTCGGAAAATCAATCGCGCGGAAGCGCGACCTGGCCGGTGCGGGTGAGGTCGAGGATCCCGAAGCCGGTCACGAGGGCCAGGAACTTCTCGATCTTCGATCCGCTGCCGGTGATCTCGATCGACAGCGACTTGGGCTGCACGTCGACGATCTTGGCGCGGAACAGCTCGGCCATCTGCGCCACCTCGGCGCGGTTGGAGCTGTCGGCGGCGACCTTGACGAGCACCAGCTCGCGGTCGATGAAGGCGCCGGCACCGAAGTCGATGACCTTCACGACGTCGATCAGCTTGTCCAGCTGCTTGCAGATCTGCTCGACGGTCGCCGCATCGCCGCGGGTGACGATGGTCATCCGGCTGAGCGAGGGGTCGTGGGTGGGGCCGACGTTGAGCGTGTCGATGTTGTAGCCGCGCCCGGAGAAGAGCCCGGCCACGCGTGTGAGCACGCCGAACTTGTTCTCGACCAAGACTGAGATGGTGTGTCGCATGTCGCAGATTCCAGTTTTCGATTTCCAGTTTTCAGCCCGCACGACCGGAAGCAGAGGCGGGCCAGTCCAAAAACTGAAACCCGCGTCCCTTGCGGAACCGCGGGCGACTTGGGAGCCGGTACGCTGCGCCGCAAGCCGCCTTAGTCCGCGAGGACTTTGACGGCTGCTACGAGGCTGCGGACCGGAAACATCGGGCGCGGACGCTAGCGGTGGGGATGCGACCGGGTCAACGGGTTTTTCCCGCCGGCTCCCGGCCCAATCGTCCGATCGCGTCACGGGCAGGGCAGGGCAGGGCGTTGCCTACCTCCCGGCTCAGCCGGAACGATGCGGTACAGGTCTGGGTGGAACAGGCCACCGGCCTGTTGTGGCGGGCGACCCGCCCGCCGCTCTGGGCGCGCCGGGAATGCACCCTTTGGCGGGCACGCTTCCTGTGCCGAAACTCGGCGGCAGGTTGCCGCCGAGAACGGCCAAGTTGGCCGTGCCACCCGGATCCATCTGCATGGTTCCGGCTCAATGCCTCCGCAGCACCAACCGGTGGTCCACCCGCTTCGTCTGGTGGTACTCCAGCGGCGGCAGGTCGGTCTCGGTCGGGGATTCGACCTCGCGGAGGACCGATTTCGCCAGCTTCTGCATACCGGTCCAACGCTCCCAGTCCAGCACCGGCGCGTTCGAGATCTGCCGGAGCAGCGAGCGCCATTCGATGATGATGCGGTCGATGTCGCCGTCGCCGAGGAAATCTGTGGTGAAACGGTGCTTGCTGTACGGGTCCTTGTGGACCGACCGCACCACGATCTCCGCGCCGTTGCCGTACTTCGGCGGCACGCCGACCTCGAGGTATCCCGGGATCGACTGCGTCCCGTACTTCGCGCGGCACGCCGTCGCCAGACGGCCGCCCCAACGGTCGTCCTTCGCGCAGAAGCGGAAGCCGGCGTCGAGGTCCGCGAGGTCGTAGAGCAGGTCGTCGAGCGGGTAACTAGGATCCTCAAGTGCCGCGGCCACGGCCAAGCCGTCGCCGCCCGAGAAGCAGCTGGTGATCCGGCCCCGCCGGGTCGGCACACCGGCGGCATCCACGAGCTCCAGCCGTCGCCAGAGCATCGCCGTGCCCGTGCCGGTGGGAAGCTGCTTGCACCGGTCGACCCACTCGCAACGGCCGCAGTCGTCGGGCACGACATCGCGTTCGCGCGGACGCCAGAGCGGGACGCCATGCCGGTCGACGAGCGCCTTCACGGTCTGCTCGCCGAGGCCGAGGTGGGCGTAGATCCGTTCGCGCTGCTCGACGATGTCGACGACCGGCAGGCCGTCCTCGGCCATCTTGCGCTTCAGGACGGGCACGACGAGCTCGCGCCATCCGGGCAACGAGGTCTCGCGGCCGTTCCACTCGGTGAGGCGTCGCACCCACTTCGCCAGGACCACCGAGTTGCCGTCGTCGCCGAAGCGTTCCGCGACCAGGACCTCGCAGCCGTGGACCGGACCGTCCGGGGTCCTCTCCAGGACGACGAGTTCTCCGGGCCCGAGCTTCTCCAGCGCGGACGTCTCGGTGAGGAGCGGGCGCAACCGTGGCGGCAGGACCGGCGACGCGGCCGCGTCCGAGGCGCCGACGACCTCGGGCTGTGGCGACGCCGCTTCGGTCGGGGCGCCGCCGAGGATCTCGGGGACGGTCATCTCCACCGCGGCTTCCCCGCGGAGGCGGGCGGCCTTCGCCTTGGCGCGGGCGGCTTTGGGGATCTTGGGTTTGTCCGGCGCATCGGCGACGAAGACCTCCTTCACCGGCCGGTCCTCCCACTGGGGATACGGTTGCCAACCGCCGCGGGAATCGAGCATCTCGCGGACGCGCCGGCGCACGTGCCGGGCGCGCTCGGCATCGGTCATCAGACCGCAGGGCGCGTTCGGATGCTTCAGCGAGAACTCGACGCCGAGGAAGATAGGTTTGGTGGTGAAGAGCCGTTCCTGGACGCGGACGGCCTCGGCGAAGGGCTCCTTGCCCAGCTCCGCGGCGGCGGCCATCAGGATGAGCAACGCGGACCAATCGACCATGCCGCTGCGCGCGAGCACGGCGGAATGGCCGTCGCGCAGGCGGACCTCGTTGTTGTTCACCAGCACGAAGCCGTACTCGTCGAGCCCGCGTCGTCCGGCCCGGCCGAACATCTGGAGGATCTCGTCGCAACGGATGGGGATCTCCGCGCCTTCGCGCCGGTAGCTTGCGGCGGTGATGGTGACGCTCCGGAGCGAGAAGTTGATCCCGGCCGCCAAGCCCATCGTCGCGACGACGGCGCGGAGCTGTCCGGCCTTGGCCAACGGCTCGATGACGCCCGCCCGCGCGGCGTAGCTGAGGCCGCTGTGGTGGTAGGCGACGCGGGCCCGGAGCAGCCGGGCGACATGGTCGCCGACGCAGCGGCGCTGGGCTTCGCTGAGCTGGAGCGGGTTGACGTTGGGCAGCTCCCTCGCGAGCTCGGCGGCGATGGATTCCGCGTTGGCGCGCCGCGGCGCGAAGAGCAGCACCGGCCCGAGGTCCTCCGCCAGGGCCTTCGCGACGAGCCGCGGCCAATAGCTCCGGATGCCCGACGGAAGGTTCCAGTGCAGGCGGTCGGCGAGCACCTCGTCGAGCGGGACGGGACGGTGCTCGTGCCGGATGAGGACCGCCCGGCGGCCGAGATGGTTGAACCAGCGGACGATGTGGTGCGGGTTGGCGACCGATCCGCTGAGCAGCAGGAGCTGGGTCTTCGACGGCGCCAGCGCCATCGCCAGCTCGTAGTTGAGCCCGCGGTCCTCGGCGCCCAGCATCTGGTACTCGTCGATGACGAGCAGGCTGGGACCGTCGCCGCGGATGAGCCGGTTCTTCTGCGTCTCCAGCGTGGCGACGAGCACCGGCGCGTCCAGGTTCTCCGAGAGGTCCCCGGTCGCGATGCCCACGTTCCAGCCGCGCGCGCGCCATTCGGCGAGCTTGTCGTTGGCGAGGGCACGGGTGGGGACGGTGTAGATGGCCTGGCCGCGGTTTTTCCCACCGTTGGACCACAGCTCGAAGATGAGCGTCTTGCCGCTGCCGGTCGGCGCCTGGACCACGACGTCCTTGCCGTCCCGCAACGCCGCCACGGCCTGCTGCTGCCACAGGTCGGGGACGGTCACCGCGCCCAGCGGGGCGGCGGCGGCCTCGTGGAGCGGGTCGGAGTCGGTTCGCACGTGGCGATGATACCCCGGTCGCGGTCGCGGTCGAACGGGGATTTCCCGGCGAAGTCCGGGGCCGAAGATTGGGCTTCCGTGCGGACGGGCAAAGGCGCAGGTTGCGGCCGTCCCCCGCACCTTGCCCCGTCCTTGATGAACCTCACCTCCACGACGTCCTGCCGCCGGTCGAGCGCCTTCACGCTCGTCGAGCTGGCCCTCGTCGTCGCGGTCCTCGCCGCGCTGGCCGGCCTGATGTTGCCGGCCCTGGCCCGAGCCAAGACGAAGGCGGGCTCGATGGCCTGCCTCAACAACATGCACCAGCTCGGGATGGCCCATCTGCTTTACGCGGACGAGAACCACGGCCGGTTCCCGGAACGTCGCGACGACAAGCGCTGGCCCACGCAGCTGCACACCGCGTACCGCTCGATCGAGACCTTGCGCTGCCCCGAGGACCGGCGCGCCAGCACGGCCGAGCAGCGGGTCCTCGCCGAGAACGAGCCCGACACCGCGGTCCGCAGCTACATCATCAACGGCTGGAACGACTATTTCCGCGAGACATTGAAGATCACCGGCGTCGCCCAGATGGTCGGCAGGTCGGTGCCGGAAGAGGCGGTCGAGTTGCCGACCGTCACCATCATCTTCGGCGAGAAGGCGACGAATTCGTCCAGCTTCTACATGGACTTTTTGGAGAACGGAAAGGACGTCACCGATCTCGTGCGCAACCGGCACATGACGACCAGCGCGGGCAACCTGTCCAAGCGCAACGACGGCGGATCGAACTACGCGTTCGCCGACGGGCACTCCGAGTTCATCCGCTACCGGGGGATGCTCTATCCGCTGAACCTCTGGGCCGTCACCGCCGGGCTCCGCACCAGCCGCGAGCTGTCGAACTGACGCGGTCGGACCGATCCCGCTGGATCCACGGCGGCGAAACGAGGCAATCGTGGTCCGGGCCGACGGCCTTGGGTCTTCAGGCGGCCTCGAGCTCGGCGAGCGTCGAAGCGGCGGTCTCCCACTCGGTGGTCTTCGCGGCGAGCTGCTCGGCGACGGCTTTCACGTCGGCGTTGACCGCCATCGCGCGGCCCGAGGTGGTGTAGGTCTCGGGCTTCTCCAGTTCGGCGGCGAGATCGGCCTGGCGGCTCTCCAACGCGGCGACGGTCAGCTCCAGCTGCGCGACGTGCTTGCGCTGGTCGCCGATACGGCGCCGGACGTCGGCCGCGGCCTCGCGCTGTTCCTTCTGCGAGCGGACCGGCGGCGGCGGCGCGACCGGAGCCGCGGGGCGCGGCGGCGCGACCTCGGCGGGACGCCCGTTGTTCAGCGACGCGGTCAGGGCGACGCGGGCGGAATCGGACTTCGTCTTCTCCAAGAAGTACTGGTAACCGCCGGCATAGGGCGTGAGGCGGCCGGCGTTGACGTGGAGGACCTTGGTCGCGAGGGCCCGGATGAAATAGACGTCGTGGCTGATGAAGATGAGCGTGCCGCTGTACTTCTTCAGCGCGCCGACCACCGCGTCGATGCTGGACATGTCGAGGTGGGTCGTCGGCTCGTCCATCAGCAGGAAGTTCGGCGGATCGAGCAGCAGCTTCACGAGCGCGAGACGGCTCTTCTCGCCGCCGCTCAGCACCCGGACCTTCTTGAAGACGTCGTCGCCGCGGAAGAGGAAGCATCCGAGCAGCGCGCGGACGTCCGTCTCCTTCATCAGGCGGGGCGTGTCGAAGGCCTCCTCCATCACGGTCCGGTGGTCCTGCAGCATCTCGCCGCGGTACTGGGAGAAGTAGCCGATCTTCACGCGCAGACCGAGGTCGAGCACGCCGACCTGCGGTTTGAGCACGCCGGCGAGCAGCTTGAGCAACGTGGATTTGCCGGCGCCGTTCGGTCCGACCAGCACGGTGCGCTCGCCCTTCTCGACCTGGTAGTCGAGCGCGCGGTAGATCACGTGGTCGCCGTAGGCGAAGTCGATCGTGCGCAGCGTCGCCACGCGCTGGCCGCTCGATTCGGGCTGAGGGAACGCGAAGTCGACCGTCGCCGCCGCCGCCTCGGGCGCGTCGATCTTCTCCATGCGGTCGATCTGCTTGAGCTTGGCCTGCGCCTGGGACGCCTTGCTCGCCTTGGCACGGAACCGGTCGGCGAATTCCTGGAGCCGGGCGATCTCGCGCTGCTGGTTCTTGTAGGCGGCGAGCTGTTGGTCCTGCTGCGCCTGGCGCTGGGCGAGGAAGTCCTCGTAGTCGCCGGTGTAGTCCCAGAGGCGTCCGCTGCGGATCTCGATGATGCCGGTGATGAGCTGGTTGAGGAACTCCCGGTCATGCGAGATGAGCAGGATACCGCCGGGATAGTCCTTCAGGTAGCTCTGGAACCACAGGAGCGTCTCGAGGTCGAGATGGTTCGTGGGCTCGTCGAGCATGAGCAGGTCGGGCTCCTGCACCAGCAGGCGGGCCAGATGCGCGCGCATCACCCAGCCGCCGGAGAGCTCGCGGGCCGGCCGGTCGAAATCGGAATCACGGAAGGCCAGGCCCTTGAGGATCCGCTTGGCCTTGGGGATGTCGCCGCCGTCGGCATGGTAGGAGTGCTCGTCGTCGCCTTCCTGCTGCATGTGGCCGGTGGCCAGCTGGATGACCGTCTCGCTGCCGACCGGAGCGCTCTCCTGCGGAAGGAAGCCGACCGTGAAGCCCCGTTGGACCTGGATGTGGCCGCCGTCGGACTCCTCCTGCTTGAGGATGATCTTGAAGAGCGTGGTCTTGCCGGCGCCGTTCGGTCCGACCAAGCCGAGGCGGTCGCCATGGTTCACGGTGAGGTTCAGTTCCTCGAACAGCGTCCGGCCGCCATAGGATTTCGAGATGTTGGAGAGCGTCAGCATCGCAGCCGGCGACCATGGCCGATGGACGGCACGGCGACAAGCCGCACGATCGGGTGACATCGGTCGTCCGATGTTCTGGAAGGCTTTTGGACGGGTTGTCTGCGTCGTTCCCGGTACGAATCGACGGGGCAGGGGGGCGGACACTCGGCTCTCCGGTGGGCGCCCATCCCGAGATCGACCCGACCAGCGGCGAGGCCCGGATGCGCCCGTGGCCGTGGCTCGCTTCGGGGTGCCGTCGATGCCGCCGAGGCGGGGAGAAGTCACGGACGGGCGGCAGCCCGTCCCTACCCTCGTGGGTAGGGTCCGAACCCGACGCAGAGACCTTGCTCGGCCTCCGCATCGCCCGCGC
>JANNAJ010000639.1:0-4852 GCA_031384285.1 Verrucomicrobiota bacterium | reverse complement strand
CTGAAGAAGCTCCGTCAGCGCGTCGGCGATTATCTGCTCGCGGCGCAGGATTCCCTCGGCCTCGACTGGACCAACCTCGAGGGCCTCGCCCGCGTGAGGAGCCTCGACCCCGTCCTCGTCGCCGCGTGGAAGACCCGCTTGGAGCAATGGCGAGGAATCCACCATCCGATCTTCGCGCCGTGGTTCGCCTT
The DNA here is from genome assembly GCA_031384285.1 of Verrucomicrobiota bacterium. Classification (GTDB taxonomy): domain Bacteria; phylum Verrucomicrobiota; class Verrucomicrobiia; order Limisphaerales; family UBA9464; genus CAIVQB01. The sequence goes on along the minus strand of JANNAJ010000639.1, from coordinate 4,661 downwards.
TTCCGGCATCGCGACGAACGATTTCACCGCGCAGGCGGCCGGGGTCGTCGAAGGGTTGAAGGCCGCTGATCCGGCGAAGCCCGTCAACGCGGCGGTCTCGCGGTCCTTCATCGAGCGTCCCCCGACCAACTTCGCCGAGGTCGCGTCGCGCTACGGTGCTTTGCTCACGGCCGCGGACGCGGCATGGACCGCCTCGCTCGCGGCGTCTGCGGCGTCCGGAGGCCCGGCGCCGACCGCGCTCGCCGACGCCTCGCAGGAACAGCTCCGGTTGTTGTTGCTCGGCGACGATTCGCCGGTGAAAGAGGCGATGAAGGACATCGACCGTTTCTTCGACACGCCGACCGCGCAGAAACTCCGCGGCTTGCGCCGGAAGCTGGACGAGCTCGACGCCACGCATCCCGGGGCGCCGCTCCGGGCGATGGCGTTGGTCGACAACGCCGCACCGAACGAGCCGGTCGTCTTCAAACGCGGCAATCCCGGCAACCATGGCGCGAAAGTGCCGCGGCAGTTCCTGGGCATCGTCGCCGGCAAGGACCGGAAGCCGTTCTCCCAGGGCAGCGGCCGGTTGGAACTGGCCCGGGCGATCGCGAGCCGGGAGAATCCGCTCACGGCCCGGGTGTACGTGAACCGTGTGTGGCTGCGCCATCTCGGGGCGCCGCTCGTCCGCACCCCCAGCGATTTCGGCGTGCGCAGCGATCCGCCGCTCGACCCGGAACTGCTCGACCATCTCGCCGTCTGGTTCATGGACCACGGTTGGTCGCCCAAGGCGCTCCACCGCTACATCCTGCTCTCGGCGACGTACCAGCAGGCCAGCGATCCCGGCGAGGATCCGGCCGGCAACGCCGCGTTCGCCCGCGGCGAGAAGCTCGACCCGACGAACCATCATTTGTGGCGGATGAACCGGAAACGGGCCGATTTCGAGGCCATGCGCGACAGCCTGCTGGCGGTCAGCGGCCAGCTCGATGGATCGATCGGCGGCCAACCGGTCGAGATCTACGAAGGGAAAGAAGCACCGCGGAGGTCGATCTACGGCTTCATCGATCGGCAGAACCTCCCCGGCCTCCTGCGCGCCTTCGATTTCGCGAGCCCCGACAGCACCTCGCCGATGCGGTACGAGACGACCGGACCCCAGCAGGCGCTCTTCCTGATGAACAGCCCGTTCATCATCGCCCGGGCCCGTGATTTCGCGGGCCGTACCGACATCGCTTCGGCGACGAGCGACGCCGATAAATTGGCCCGCTTCAACCAACTGGCGTTCCAGCGCGGACCTGCTCCGCGAGAGAGCGAGCTGGCGCTGGCCTTCGTCGGCAGCGCGGGCGCGACGACCCCGGCCGCGGTCCCGGCCGAGGCATGGAGCTACGGCACCGGGGAGTTCGACGCGGCATCCGGGCGGGTGCGGTCCTGGAAGGCTTTTGGCAAGTTCACCGGGACCGCTTGGCAGCACTGCGACAAGCTGCCGTCGGCCGACGGGAAGTGGACCATGCTGGACAACGGTGGCGGCCATCCCGGTCACACGGCGACCGACGCGGCGATCCGCCGTTGGACCGCGCCCGTCGACGGGACGGTGCGCGTCCGCGGCTCGCTGGAGCACAAGGGATCGGCAGGCGACGGCGTGCTCGGTCGGATCGTGTCCAGCCGGTCGGGCCCCGTCGGCGCGTGGACCGTGAAGGACAAGAAGGAGCGCACGGAGGTCGCGCGCCTGGAGGTGCGGCGCGGCGACACCATCGATTTCGTGGTCGAACCTCGGGCGGACGAGAACTCGGACAGCTTTCGTTGGGCACCGGTCGTCGAACGGGTCGCCGACCGGTCCGAAGACATCGCCGGTGTCTCGTCCTGGGATGCCCGACGGGATTTCGGAGGCCTCGTCGCACCCCAGCGCCCCCTCACTGCCTGGGAGCGATATGCCCAGGTGCTGCTGAGCTCGAACGAGTTCGTCTTCGTCGATTGAACCGTGCCGCATCCCGCCGTCCGCCGGAGCGCACCTGCTTCCGGCGCCCCGGCAAATATGCTGTTGCTGCGGGGAGGACCCTCCCTATCCTCAGCGCGATGAAGGACATGTCACGAGGACGTTCGCTGTTGCTGATGGCGGCGGTCGCCGTCTTGGCGGCCGGTTGCGGCGGCGTCCGCGGCAATTATCAGGCGTCGCCTGCTTCGCTGATGCTCCTCAAGGCCGCGCCGGCGCCCGCCCTTTCACCGGCCGCGGGCGGCCACATCCCGGCCATCGTCACGGCCGATTGATTTCCTCGTATGCGTTTTCCCCTCGCCCTGACGGTCAAGATCGCTTCGCACATCGTCAAGCACAAGGTCGCGCGGACCCCGAAGTTCGCGATGGTCCTCCAGCTCGAACCGCTCCACACCTGCAACCTGACCTGCACCGGTTGTGGACGCATCCGCGAGTACTCGACCAACCTCAAGGACATGGTGCCGCTCGAGCAGTGCCTCGCGGCGGCCGTCGAGTGCGAGGCGCCGATGGTTTCCATCTGCGGCGGCGAGCCTCTGATCTATCCCAAGATCGAGGAGCTGGTCGCCGGTCTGCATGAGCAGGGCAGGGTGATCTACATCTGCACGAACGGGGTGTTCATGCGGAAGAAGATGCGCGACTACTTGGCCGCGGTCTACACGCCCAAGATGGAGCCGAAGCTCCAGCGGTTGGTCTCCGAGCAGCTCGTCACCGAGAAGGAAGCCGAAGCTATCCGCAACGCCGAGGGTGCCGCGAAGACCAAGGTCGTCATCCGTCCGAGCAAGTGGATGTATTGGAACGTCCACGTGGACGGCCTCGAGTTCACCCACGACCTCATCGTGGAGCGCGAAGGCGTGTTCAAGGAGTGCGTCGCCGCCATCAAGATGGCGAAGATCCTCGGCTACCAGACCGCGACCAACACGACGGTCTACAAGGAGACCGACGTGCAGGAGCTGGAGGACATGTTCAAGTACCTCAGCTCGCTCGAGGTCGACGGACACACCATCTCTCCGGGCTACGATTACGACGCGGCCAAGAAGGACATGGCGAAGCGCCTCGGCCGCGACCCCAAGGAGTTCTTCCTGACCCGCGACATGACGCGGCAGAAGTTCGCCAAGATCCAGGAGTGGGGGAAGATGTTCACCATCTTCGGCACGCCGGTGTACCAGGAGTTCCTCGCTGGAAAACGCGAGCTCACCTGCACCGCGTGGGCCATCCCCACCTACAACGTCCGCGGATGGAAAGCACCGTGCTACCTGATGACGGACGGCCACTATCCGGGCTACCACGAGATGCTCCGCGAGGTGAAGTGGGAGAACTACGGCGTGGTCGACGGCAAGGCGCGCGATCCGCGCTGCGAGAACTGCATGGTCCATTGCGGCTACGACCCCAGCGGCGCTCTCGGCACGAACTACCAGGCCGGGGACAACTGGAAGAACTTCGCCTACAACTTCGGCGCCAAGCCGAAGCCGGTCGCCGCGAGCGTGGAGCTGGAGAAGCGGGCGTACAACGGCGTCTCGATCGGCAAGGGCCACCTCTCCGAGGCCAAGGCCGCCATCAACTCGCCCCGCGCCGCGATGAACGGCGCGCAGTCCGTCTTCCAGCGCAAGGGCCACCACGACCACGACGAGGCCGGCATGGACACCACCCAGCGCGACGACCTGCTGGCCAAGGTGGACGCGGCCAAGAAGGTCGGTTCCAAAGCAGATTGATCCCGCCGCCCCTTTCCCAATGAGCGCACTGTTCCTCTCACCACCTTCCTTCGACGGCTTCGATGGCGGCGCCGGAGCGCGCTACCAGGCCAAGCGCGAAGTCACCAGCTATTGGTACCCGACCTGGCTCGCGCAGCCCGCGGCCCTCGTGCCCGGTTCGAAGCTGCTCGATTGCGCCCCGCACGGCATCAACGTCGAGGAATGCCTCCGTGTCGCCGACGACTTCGACCACGTCATCATCAACACCTCCACGCCGTCGTTGAAGAACGACAGCAAGGTCGCCGAGGCCATCAAGGCGCGTCGACCCGGGACCAAGATCGGTTTCGTCGGCGCCCACGCCGCGGTGCTGCCGACCGAGACGTTGAAGGCTTCTCCGGCGATCGATTGGGTCGGCCGCAAGGAGTTCGACTACACCTGCAAAGAGGTCGCCGAAGGCCGCCCGATGGAGACCATCTCCGGCCTGAGCTTCAAGAAGGACGGCAAGATCATCCACAACCCCGAGCGCGAGCTGATCCACAACATGGACGAGCTGCCTTGGGTCGCGGATGTCTACAAGCGCGACCTCGACATCGAGAAGTATTTCATCGGCTACCTGATGCACCCGTACGTCTCGATGTACACCGGGCGCGGTTGCCCGGCGCAGTGCACCTTCTGCCTCTGGCCGCAGACCATCGGTGGACACAAGTACCGCGTCCGCTCGGCCGAGAACGTCGCCGCCGAGATGGCGCACATGAAGCAGATCTTCCCGCAGGTGAAGGAGTTCTTCTTTGACGACGACACCTTCACGGCGAACCTCCCCCGCGCCCGCGAGATCGCCCAAAAGCTGAAGCCGCTCGGCGTTGACTGGTCCTGCAACAGCCGCGCCAACGTCAATTACGAGACGATCAAACTGATGAAGGATTGCGGTCTGCGCCTCTTCCTCGTCGGCTACGAATCGGGCAACCAGCAGATCCTCGACCGCATCAAGAAGGGGATCAACATCGAGGAAG
>JANNAJ010000335.1:0-4549 GCA_031384285.1 Verrucomicrobiota bacterium | reverse complement strand
CACATCCAGATGGGTGTAGCGCGTGTTCATCGCCTTGGAGGAATGCCCGGTGAGCTTCATCCGCAGCTCTTCCGAGACACCGGCGTTGGCGAGGATGGAATTGAAGCTGTGACGGAGCGAATGGAACGTCCGCTGGGTGAATTTGCGCGTGCCCTTGCCTTCGACGACGCCCAAGTCGATGCCGGCCTTCCTCGCGATGCGCTTGAAGCTCTCCGACAGCCCGTGCTTTCCGCCCGGCCCCTTCGTCGCCAATTTCGGGCAGAGGAATCCAGTGGTGCCGAACGTCTTGAGGTAGTCCAGATGCTCGATGACGTGGAAATGCATCGGGACGAGGACCTTCTTCCCGGTCTTCTTCTGCTGATAGACGAGAACCCCTTCCGTCGGATGGATGTTGTCCCACTTCATCTGGACGCAGTCGCTCAACCTTGCGCCGACGAAGTATCCCAGCAGGACAAGCGTCTGCCATTCCAACGACGGAGCGGCACCGATGAGCCTCTGGACCTCTTCTTGGGTGAAGATTCCTCGTTCCGAACTCTCCTCTTTGGGTAGCTGAACGGCGACCACCGGGTTCTTCAGGATGATGCCGTAGAGTTCGGCACGCCGAAAGGCGCTCTTCAGCGTTTTCACGTCCACGATGGCGGTCTTCGGGGCGACTCCGGAGTTCAGCCGCCAGTTCAGGAAACCTTCGATTTCGGCTGGCGTGACGGACGTTATCGGCTTCTGCGCTCGTGGCCCCAAATGGGCTTGGAAGAGACGGGCCGTGTTCGCGTAGCGTTCATGGGTCCCGGCAGCCCGTTTGGCCTTCACGCCTTCCAGCCAGCCACTCAGATACTCAGCGACCGAGGGAACCGCCAAGCTGTCGCCGTTCACCTTCTCCGCGACGTCGTTGAGCACCTTCCGCAGTTGGGTGGTCGTCAGGGAACCGGCGCGGGCCTGCTGCTCCACCCGTTCCAAGTCCACCGCCACGCGCATCGCCTGATTCCGGTCCGTCGTCTTCGTCGAGCGCTTCAACTGTCGGCCGGCCCGGTCAGTGAAGCACGCAATCCAGAAGCGGGAGTCAGCTCTGCGGACGACGGTTGCCATGACCTGAGAATAAAACCGGGAATGAATACTTCAAGTCTTCGGCTCAAACCGATATGCAACATGTTGCGGCGCAACACATCGAAAAAGGAGCATCGAGACGAGGGTTCGATTCCCTTCACCCGCTCCAATCTCACAAAACATCGCTTTTGCAGGGGTTTCACCAGTAGGAACGAAAGTTCAAGCACGCAGATAGGAACAAAAGTGTGCACACGGTGAGTGAAAACCGAGGCCGTTTGCCCCGTGTTTCCTATTGGTTTCCCCACCTTTCCCGTTCATCAAAATGCGTCGGCACAGGTAGGCACAAAGCGATGGGAACTGAATCGGAAAACGGCACGGCTCATCGGTCGACCAGCGATTTGTCGCCTCTCGTGTCGGGTTGCTACCCCCCTTTTGGCCGCCCGCCCGCACAGCCCCGCAATCCGCCGGCAACTCTCCGTCGGAGTGCTTCGGGCAATCCACTTGAACGCAGCTTGATGCCACTCCAAGACAAGGCGTGAACTTCAAGCTCATCCCGGAACTCATTGCCGGCCGGTAGGTGAGCCTCGGGATTTCCGCCGACCACCGGACACTCAGCCCGCTGGAACAGCAGATCATGCGGGAACCGGATGCGAGAGCCCGGGCGGGGCTGATCCGGTAGCTTGAAGGGTAGGGGGACAATGCGGTTGAGGGTGGGGTCGGACCTCGGAAAGGGCGATGAGGTCGGACCGGCCCAATTGCCTCTCCCCTAACCACGGCTGGGCGGCGCCGGGCTGTCGCCACCCCGGCGAGACCGTGCCCATCCGGGGAACAGGTTCGCCGCCCGCGAGAAACCGCGATTTCCAAGCCATCGTGCCCGGGCCACGATTCCCCGTTCGGTTTTGTTGCCGGCGACCATAAACCAGCATGCACTCCTGGACTGACGAAACCACCGACGGCGCCCTGCTCCGCGAATATTGCGGCTCGGATGCCGAAGACGCCTTCGCGGAACTGGTCCGCCGCCGCCTGCCACTGGTCTATTCCACGGCCCTCAGACGCTTGGGAACCGATACCGCCGCCGCCGAGGACGTCGCCCAGTCGGTGTTCGTCGAATTGGCCCGCCAGGCACGCGCGCTCGCGGACCATCCCGTGCTCGCCGGCTGGCTGTACACCACGGCCTCCCGGATGGCCTCCAACCATTCCCGCGGCCGGTTCCGCCGCCAACTCCGCGAACAAACCCTGATGCAACCCGAGGCCACGCCGCCCACACCGGAGATCAACTGGGAAAAGCTCAAGCCGGTCCTGGACGACGCCCTGCAGCAGCTTCCGGAGGCGGATCGCCAAGCTGTCGTGCTCCGTTTCCTGGAAGGCCGCGATTTCAGATCCATCGGCGCCGAGCTCGGCCTCGGCGCGGACGCGGCCCGCATGCGGGTTTCGCGCGCCCTGGAGAAGCTCCGTTCCAGTCTCGCTGCACGCGGGTTGGTCGCCACCACCGCGGCGTTCGAGACCCTCCTGGCCCAGCAGCGGACCGCCGCGGTTCCTGCCGGCCTCGCCGCCCGGATCGCCGCCGGCGTCCGGCAGTTGCCGCTGGCGACCGTCGCCGCACCCGCCTTCGGCTGGACGGCCCGCAAACTGGCGGTGGCAACCGTCGTCGGCCTGGTCGGCGGCGGCGCCCTGATGATCGCGGTCCAACGCCATCGGGACCGGACGTTCCTGACTTCCCCCGCCGGCGCGGCCCGGCGGCAGGCCAACGCCGCCGCCAACGAGAAAGTGCGTCCGCGTTGGATGCACCGGGCCGGGAGCAGCCCCAAACGCACCGCGGCCATCGACCCGCGCATCGCCGAGGCCCTCGGCTGCCTACGCTCCGCGCTCTTCGATGTGTCGCTCGACCACGCGGTGCGGCTCCGTCTCCTTGAACAAGGCGCCGGCCTGCTGGTCGGGAACGAGGACGCCGCGATCCCCCTGTTCCGCGAGGCTTTCGCGTCGACCGACCACGAGACCGTTGCCATGGCCATCGAGTCCACCGGACGTTTCGGCCGATCGTTTCCCGCGAATTTCGCGCCCGAACTCCTCGCCCTCCTGGAAGATCCCGCGTACCGGGGCGACGCCGGCCTGATCGCCAACCGGCTCGTCTTCGCGTTGTGGGAAGGGGAATCGCCCGTGCCGGAACTCCTGGCGCTGCTGCAGCGGAGACCCGATCTCCACGAGCAGCTCGAGTACCTGCTGACGGCGACCATCGGGACCCGGCCCAAGAGCCTCACGGAGAACCACGAACTGCTGGAGGCGTTGGCTCGGGAGAGCACCGGGGACATCCAGGCGGCCGTGCTGAAAGTCCTCGGGCAGATCCCGCCTGCCCCTGCTCCGCCCAGCTCCGAAGCATCCGGCAAGATCGTCGCCCAACTGCGCTCGGCGACGGGCACGACCCGCTGGGACGGCTTGATGGCCAACGCGGTGATCCCCGGATCCGATCTCGAGATCCGTCAGGCCCTTGCCGAAGTGATGCAGCGCGATCCCCTTCCGGCCAACCGCCTCGAGGCGCGCCTCGCGCTGATGCAAAAGGCTCCCGACGATCCGGCCCTGGCCGCCCCCGCCGAAGCGGCCCCTGCGGAAACCCCCCGGGGCGTTCGAGGACCGCCTGGCCCGCAACGACGTCCCGGTCGCGGAATTGCTGGATGCCCTGGCGGATCGCCCCGAAAGCGCGGCGGCGGTGTGCCGCGCGATCGGCCAAGTGGCCGAGAGCTACTGGATGGAACACGTGCAGGAAAAGGTGCAGTCGATCCAGATCCTGAGTTCGTTGCATCGGTTTCCCGACTCCCGGGTCTACGAGGCGGCCGCCGACCTCCTCGGCGCCTACAACCACGCGCCGCGGCAGTACTATACCGTGGAGGAACTGGCGCCCATTTTCAAGGCGATGGAAACGGGGCTCACACCCGGCGAATACGCGATCGCGGTCCGCGACAACGATTTCGCCGGGTACTGGAAGAACATGGGCTTCAAACAGCCGGAACCCACCCATCTCAGGACCATGCAGGTCCAGACCCTTCTCGTGGGACCTTCGTTCCAGAACCCGCCCGCGTACGAGCTGATGCTCAAGGCGATGCTGGCGATCGATCCCCGGTTCGAGCCACCCAAACCGTGAGGCTGCCGAGAAGGGGACGCACCAGGGTCAGGGCTGCACTTTTGACATCCCAACCGCTGGTGATCGACAAATCTCAACTGGATCGATCTGACCCCGTTGGCTTCTCCCATCGATTCCAACAGATTTTCTGCGCGATGTTGCCATTTTGGGCGCGGACCATTTGCGTCGACCGCAGCCGGTACCTGCCGAGCCACGACCGAAAGGTTCCTGTTCCGAAAAACCCGAACACCATTGGCGGTCATCTTCGCCGCCGTCGCCTTCAACTCCGGCTCCATCAGTCGCAAGCAGCTCGCCAACTGCGGGTTAGTAGTCGAACGCTCAGCCTCTGGGAGTGCGACAAAGTCGAGCCTGCCTGGGCGCATCAACCCCGCC
>JANNAJ010000618.1:0-13625 GCA_031384285.1 Verrucomicrobiota bacterium | reverse complement strand
CTGAGACCCGCTGGTGCACGGCCAACAATCGGTCCACCGTCGAGAAGATGCCGGTGAAGCTATCCGGCAGGCTTTGCTGCGGAACGAGTTCGCCGTTCCGGGGGGCTCGGACACGTCCGATCGGAGCAAGACCCGCCCTCGTGCCTGACGCCGATGGGTTGCCATTGCCGCTCAGCGTGGCGGATCGGGCTCGCCAACCGGACCGTATCTCCGATGGGATCGTTCCGTCGATGAGTCGGTCGGTGTGGATCACTGTTTGCCGCGGTCCTCGACCTCAACGAGGTTGCCATCATGGATTGGTCACGTCGCTTGATGGCCGCGTTGCGTGGGGCCGTTTCCACCGGCGCGACGGTGTGCTGCCTTGTGTCCGGTTCCGTCGCGCCGCGCGCCGATATCGTCAGCGACTTCGAGGAAGGCGACGAAGGATGGATGGTCATCGAACTCGCCGACACCTTCGGGGCCGGCCCCTACACGAAGATCGTGCGGGGCCCGGTCCGCCCGGCCCACGCCCCGAGCAATGGAAATCCCGGCGCCGCTCTGCTTTCCGTGGACTTGCAAGGGAACAGCTTCTTCTTCCAGGCCCCGCCAAAATTTCTCGGCGATGTGCGCGGCAGCTATGGGCTGAGGCTCTTCTACGACCTGGCCTCGGCGCAGCCGCCGCCCGGCGATTGGTATGTCGAGGCGGACGCGATCTTGACGAGCACCAACGGGACCGTGCTCGCGGCGCAGATCGTCCGGTCAAGGCCCTCGTCTTGGACCACCTACAGCGTGCCGCTCTACGAAGGTTCTTGGCACCACGTCAGCCTGAACGGTGGGAATCCCACCCGCGAAGAATTCTTGGCTGTCCTGTCCGGCCTCCGGTCGCTGTGGATCCGCGGGGAACATTTCTACGGCACGGATGCGACCTATTTCGACAACGTCCGATTGGAACAGCCGGCCGGCCAGCTGCGGCAAGCGACGGCCATCGCCTCGATCCGGGACGACAAGGTGGTTGCCATACGGGTTCTCGACGGTGGTTTTGGTTTCACGGAGACGCCCTCCGTCATCGTCACCGATTTCCTCGGCCAAGGCGCCACCGCCTTGGCCACGGTGTCCGGAGGGATCGTGACGGGCATCGTGGTGGTGGATGGCGGCAAGGGGTACGCCGGCTCCACGATGATCAGGATCACGATCGCTCCGCCGCTCCGCCCTCCCGTGCTGTCCATCCAAGTGACGGATGTGGTGCGTCTCACCGCCACCGTCTGGCCCGGTGTGAATTACCTGATCGAGTCCTCAAGGGACCAGGTCAGCTGGCAACCACTGACATTGTTCAACCCGCCGGGCGAGAGCTACACGTGGAAATTCAGCCCGACCGCTGACGAAAGACAGTTCTACCGGGTACGGCAACAATAGGTCGGGCCGGTCCTCAACGCTCTCCGGCCTGCCTGCCGCCTTCTTCCTGCCGGCTTGGCCGTGAAGCAGGGTAGGCCGCGAAGCTTCTTTCGCCTGCGTCCGCATCAGAGCGTCCCGATGATCCCATAGCAGCCAAGCGAGGAGCTGGCCAAGATCATCATCCTGGCGGATATGGGCCTTGGGACGGGGTGACCGACGGTTCCGGTGCTCCTCTTGCTCGACAGAGTGACCTGCCCGATGAAGCGATTGTCTCCGATCGGAGAGCGGCTTAGCGGAGGTGACATCGAGGGCTGGCCGCGCGGGCCGGGCATCGGGTCCGATGGTTCGATACGGTCGGATATCGATACTGTTCCATTTCCACAAGGGTGCCTCGGCTCTCACGCATCGTATCGAACTCGCTTCGATGCGTCGCCCTGCGGCCTATGGCGCACTGCGGGCTTGCCAAAAACAGGGCTGTGCGCGAGTGATGGGCATGATGAAGAACGCGGCTGCCGTCCTCCCTGAGCAACGCTGGCATCGTCACTCGGCGTTCACTTTGATCGAGCTCCTCGTCGTGATCGCCATCATCGCGATCCTCGCCGGGATGCTGCTGCCGGCGCTCAGCCGGGCGAAGGACCGGTCGCAGCTGACGGTCGACCTGAACAACGTCAAGCAGGTCCTCCTCGCGAACAACCTCTACGCGGCCGACAACAGCGATTACAACGCCCACCCCACCTGGGGCGGCGACCTGTCCGGGCCCGACGGCTGGGTCTACGCGACCAAGAACAACAACCGCATCCCGGGCGGACCGGCCGCGACGCAGTCGGCCGCGGGCAAGGACGTCGATTCTTCGCAGTTCAGCAACCAAGTGGCGTTCTTCAAGATCAGCCAACTCGGGCCGTTCTTGGGCAGCCACAAGGTCTGCTGGTGCCCGAAAGATGTCGGGACCCGCGGGAGCGGGAAGCTCCGGCAGCTCTGGTTGGCGCGGCCGCTGAAGCTGACGTCCTACTGCTGGAACGGCACGGTCGCCGGCTACAACAACATCGGCAAGGCGTCGGTCTCGCCGGAAGGCCGCACGTACAAGGTCAGCGATTTCTTGGCGACCGATTGGCAGATGTGGGAGCAGAACGAGCTCGATGCGCTGAACTTCAACGACGCCTCCAACGTCCCGCCGCCCGGCAACGTGGGCAACGGCATCTCCATCCGGCACGCCGGTTTCTCCGGTTGGGCGAACCTGTCGAACCCGAACGGGGCGACCACGGCGAAGAGCCTGCCCGGCGGGGCCGTGGTCGGGACCTTCGGCGGCGGAGCGATGAGCGTGAAGTGGAACTACACGCAGCAGTTGATCAACAAGGCCCCGATCCCGAACGAGATCTTCAACGGGCCGGTGTACCGCTGAGCCGTCCTTTGGGCGCTGCCGCCGCGACCTTGGCGGCCGCCTCGGGATACGGTCGCTCCAAGGCGTCCGAAAAGAAATGGCCCGGACCTTTCGGTCCGGGCCGTCGCGCAAAGGGGTTTCCCGTGGATCAGTTGAGCTTCTTGACGCGGATGTTCTTGTAGAGGACGACGCTCTTCGGGTCGTGCGCCTGCAAGGCGAAGGTGCCCGAGTTGAGCTTGCGCTCGAAATCCTTGCCGGGTTGGCGGCCTGCTTCCTCGGTGAAGTCGTTCACCAGCTTGCCGTTGAGGTAGATCTTCACGTTGCCGCCCTTCACGACGACGTGGTGGGTGTACCATTCGTTGTCCTTCACGAGGCCCTTGATGACGTCCTCTTTCACGTCCTGCACCGAGTAGACGCTGCCGGATTTGCGCCAATCGCCCTGGGACTGGTTGACCTGCGTCTCGTAGCCGCCCCACGGCCAACCTGAATCTAGGTACTTGGTGTGGATGTAGATGCCGCCGTTGGAGCCGGGCTCGGTCATCACATCGACCTTGAGCTCGAAATCTTTGAAGGGAGCGAGCGGGCCGTAGTAGAAATTGTGGCTGCGGTCGCCCTGCGCGCGGAAGGCGCCGTTCACGATCGACCAGGCCTTGGTGTTCTCGTTGACCCGCCAACCGGTCCAGGACCCGTCGGAGATGAGCGTGAAGCCCTCGGAATCCACGGAGCCGAGTTTCGGGGTGCCGGAGGTGGCGGTGAGGGTCATCTCGCCGGCCGAGGTCTTGACCGTCTTGGATTCACCGGGCTTGGCGGTGCAGGTCTTGGATTGGGCGCAACCGGCGATGAGCGCGGCCGCGAGCCCGAGAGGAAGGATGGCTTTCATGATGCGGGGACCTTGATACGGGGCCGGCGCGGCGCCGGCAAACGGAAATCCGGGCCGGTGGCGCGGTCCGGGTCCGCCAGAGCCGACGGTCGGATCCTTGGATGCTCGCCCGAAGCCATGGGACGGTGTACCCCGTTCTCTGCTTTTCGCATGAACGCCGACGAATCCCGCGCCCTCCGATCCATCCGCCTGACGAATCCCGGCGTCATCGCCGTCATCCGCGCGTCGTCCGCCGCATCGGTGCCGCGCCTGTGCGAGGCCTTGGTGGAAGGCGGCGTGCTCGCGCTGGAGGTGACCACCTCGACGCCGGATTTTGCAGTCGCGATCCGGGCCGCCAAGGCAGCGCTGGGGGACCGCGCCATCGTCGGCGCCGGGACGATCCTCAGCGCGGAGGACTGTCGTGAGGCGCTCGATGCCGGCGCGGAATTCATCGTGAGCCCGGTGCTGCGGCCGGCGTTGGTGCCGATCGCCCACGTCGCGGGATGCCCCGTGATGCTCGGCGCCTACACGCCCACGGAGGCGCAGGCCGCGCACGAGGCGGGGTCCGATTTTGTGAAGCTCTTCCCGGCCGACGCTCTCGGTGTCGGCCACATCCGCGCCTTGCGGGCACCGCTCCCGCATCTCCGGATCGTGCCGACCGGCGGCGTGACGGTCGCCAATGCCGGTGAGTTCCGCCGGGCCGGCTGCGCGGCCATCGGGGTGGGTGGCAGCTTGGTGAAGGCCGAACTGACGGCTGCGCAGGATTGGCCGGCCTTGTCCGGGCTCGCGGCGGAGTTCGTCCGCGCTTGGCGGGGCTGAACGAGCGCCCGTCCGGTGCCGGCCTGCTCCGACGCTTGCCATGTGGTCCGCCCGTCCTAGCCTGCGCGCGCCATGCAAGAGCCCGAGTTTCCGTCCGAGCCGCCTCCCTTGTCCGTCCCGCCTCGCCTCGCGCTGACGCCGCGTGTCTCGGCCCGGCCGGATCCGCGCGGTGGTTCCGGTTGGCGATGGGTCGCGGTGGTGCTGGGGCTCGGCTTGGCGGCGAGTCTTGGCGCCAATCTGCTGCTCTCCGCCGGCAAGCTCGCCCACTCGGTCGGGAAAGGCGGCCACGGCCGCCATGGCGACGCCGCGTTGCAGGAGGTCGTGATCGAGGACAACGGATCCAAGGACAAGGTCGTGGTGGTCGATATCGACGGCGTCATCTCCAGCGAGGCGGAGCGCGGGGGCGGGCCCGGCATGGTGGACTCGATCCGCGACCAGCTCGACCGCGCGGCCGACGACGACAACGTGAAGGCCGTGGTGCTCCGGGTGGATTCACCGGGCGGCGAGGTGCTCGCGAGCGACGAGATCTACCGGGCGATCTCGGCCTTCCAGACGAACCACGACATCCCCGTCATCGCCAGCATGGGCTCGGTGGCCGCGTCCGGCGGCTACTACGTGAGCGCCCCTTGCCGCTGGATCGTGGCCAACGAGCTGACCATCACCGGCAGCATCGGCGTGATCTTCCACACCTACAACTACCGCGGGCTGATGGACAAGATCGGGGTCGTCCCGAGCGTCGTGAAGAGCGGGAAGCTCAAGGACATGCTCAGCCCGGACAAACGCCCCGAGGACGAGCTGCCGGAGGAGCGCGCGATCCTCAAGGACATGATCGACGAGAGCTACGCGAAGTTCCGCTCGATCATCGTCGCCGGAAGGAGCTGGGCCGCCCGGCAGAACGCCGAGGACAAGATCGAGGACGGTCGCAAGCTCCAGCCCGGATGGACCGAACACGCGGACGGCCGGATCCTGTCGGGCACGAAGGCGCTGGAACTGGGGCTGGTCGACGAGCTCGGCGATTTCGACACCGCGGTCGACCGGGCGATGAGTCTCGCAGGCCTCGAAAAGGCCAACTTGGTCACGTACGAGGCGCCCATCCACTTCAGCGACCTCTTCCGGTTGTTCGGCAAGACCGACGCGAGGGCGCAGGACATCCGGGTCGACCTCGGCGGCTTCGGGCTGCAGCCGCGCCTTCCGCAGGGCCGGCTGTATTTCATCTCGCCGGTCCACGTGCACTGAGGCGGGACGGTGCCGTCGCCGCCCGGGCGGGCCTGGGCGCTCAGGTTTCCAAGGTCGGGTCCGGATGGAATGAAACCGCGGCCGGTCCATTTGCCCGGCGGCTCTTTGTCGGTTAGACCTACGGCCCGGGAACGGAGAAACCGTTCTTTGGACACACGCTTATGATGCTTTCTTTCTTTTTGATGCCTTACTGGTGGGTCGTCCTTCCTGGCGCGGCGCTGGCGATGTGGGCCCAGTACCGGCTGCAGTCCACCTTTGCCAAGTATTCCCAGGTCGGTATCGACCGCGGGATCACCGGCGCCCAGGCGGCCCGCGAGATCCTCGACCGGAACGGTCTCCAGAACGTGGAGATCTTCGAGGTCGAGGGCCGGCTGACCGACCACTACGATCCGGCGAAGCGCTCGGTGTTCCTCTCGTCGGACAACTGCCACGGCACCAGCGTCGCCGCGGTGGGGGTGGCCGCCCACGAGGTCGGCCACGCGCTCCAGCACAAGGAAGCCTACGGCCCGCTCGGCCTGCGGATGGCGCTGGTGCCGATCACCGGGTTCGCGAGCCAGGCCTCCGCGATCATCATCATGCTCGGGTTCTTCATGGGTTCCATGAAGGCGCTGGCAGGGATGGGCAGCTGGATCATGTGGGGAGGCATCGGGCTCTTCTCGTTGGTGGTCTTCTTCCAGCTCGTCACGTTGCCGGTGGAGTACGATGCCAGCTATCGCGCGAAGCAGCAGCTCGGCCGGCTCGGTCTGGTCACGCAGCGCGAACAAGCCGATGTCGGGCGCGTTCTCGATGCCGCTGCCCTGACCTATGTCGCGGCGATGGCGACGGCGGTGCTCCAACTGCTCCAATGGATCCTCGCCGCCCGGAGCCGCGACGACCGCTGACCTCGGTCGGCCGCTGTTTCCGGCTTGTTCCTGCCGTCGGGCGCCAGTGAAGCTCGGCCGATGCGAATCGTCCACGCCACGAGCGAACTGCACCCGTTCAGCAAGACGGGCGGTCTCGCGGACATGGTCGGCGCGCTCTGCGGCGCGCTCGCCCGGGCCGGGCACGCCGTGGATGTCGTCACGCCGCTCTACCGAGGGATCCGCGCGAGGCATCCGCAGTTGCGCCGGGCGGACTGGCGGTTCGACGTCCCGCTCGGGAGCGGCCTCGCGCACGGCGAGTTCTGGCGGCTCGATCCGGAGCCGGGCCTGACGCTCTGGTTCGTGGACCAACCGGGGTTCTTCGACCGCGCCGGGATCTACAACGAGCGCAACGTCGACTATCCCGACAACGCCGCCCGCTTCGCCTTCTTCGCGAAGGCCGCCGTGCTGCTCGCGCGCCATCTGCCGAGCCCGCCGCAGCTGCTCCATTGCCACGATTGGCAGACCGGGCTCGTGCCGTTGCTCGCTCGCCATGCGCAGGTCGCCGGTGGTTGGTCGCGGGCGCCGAGGACGCTGATGACGGTCCACAACCTCGCCTACCAAGGCTGGTTCCCCGCGACGGCCTTCGGCCTCGCGAACGTGCCTCCGGATTGGTTCCATCCGAACAGCGCCGAAGGGCACGGCCAGCTCAACTTCCTCAAGGCCGGGCTCAACCTGGCCGATGCCCTCACGACGGTCAGCCCGCGCTACTCGCGCGAGATCTGCACGGAGGAGTTCGGCTGCGGGCTCGACGGCCTGCTGCGCCGCCGCGAATACGAGCTCACGGGCATCCTCAACGGCGTGGACTACGCCGAATGGAACACCACCGGCAACCCCGCGCTCAAGCACGCCTACGACGCGGGGCATCTCGCGGGCAAGGCCGCGGGCAAGGCGGACCTGCAGAAGGAGCTCGGTCTGCCCCAGCGCGCCGACGTCCCGCTGTTCGCCAACATCACCCGGCTCACCGACCAGAAAGGGGCCGACCTGTTGCACGAAGCGCTCGGCACGCTGCTCAGCGAAGGCGCCGTGCTCCAGTTCGCCCTGCTCGGCAGCGGCGATCCGTTGCTCGAGGCGGCGTATCGTTCCCTCGCGGCGCTCCATCCCGGCCAGGTCGCGGCGCGGATCGGGTTCGATCCAGGGCTCGCCCAGCGGTTGGAGGCCGGCGCGGATTTCTACGTCATGCCGTCGCGGTTCGAACCGTGCGGGTTGAACCAGCTCTATTCCCTCCGCTACGGCACGGTCCCGATCGTGCGCGCCACCGGGGGGCTCGACGATTCGGTCGTGGACATCCGGGAGAGCCCGGAGCGCGCGACCGGCATCAAGTTCCACGATGCTTCCGCGGCCGCGCTCGCCCACGGCATCCGCAAGGCGCTCGCCTTGGCCGCGTCGCCGACGTTGCTCGCGCACTACCGCCATAACGGGATGACCGCGGATTTCTCGTGGGAGAAGCAGGCGAAGGAGTACGTCGAGTTGTACGAGCACGTCCTCAACGGCGTCTGAACGGCAGGGAAGCGACCGCGGGCGAGGTCCCGGGCGCGGATCCTTTGTCCACGTCGGCGGGAAGATCCGGTACGCTCGCGGGCGCCATGCTGATCGTGCACGTCCAGATCCATGTGCGGCCCGAATTCGTCGCCGCCTTCATCGAAGCCACCACCGAGAACGCCCGCGCGTCGTCGCAGGAGCCTGGCATCGCCCGCTTCGACTTCGTGGAGCAGGCGGACGACCCGACCCGCTTCGTGCTGGTCGAGGTCTACCGCGATGCCGACGCGCCGGCCCGGCACAAGGAGACCGCCCATTACCAACGCTGGCGTGACGGGGTCGCGCCGATGATGGCCTCGCCGAGGACGAGCGTGCGCTTCCTGAACCGGTTCCCGGCGGACGCCGGGTGGTGAGCAGGAGACGGTGGGTCCATCAGGACGACCTCGTCCGCGTCGTCGCGACCCGGCCCCGGATCAGGCAAGCGTCGTCGGAAGGTCCTCCCGGTTCCAAGTCCACCACCAAGCCGCGATGACGACGGCGCAGGCGACCGCTCCGGACCAACGGACCGGTCCCGTGGGGAAGACGACGGCTCCGTTGAACCACATGAAAAGGAAGAATCCGTGCACCGACCGACGCCATGTCCTCGACCGGCGGTGCAGCGTCGGGTCGGCCCAACTGCACACCGCGTCGGCGGTCCACAGCAGGATCATCGCGTAGTTGAGCCACACGCCTCCGCCCCAGTTCATCCCGAACTTAGCCTCGGTCTGCCGCGCGGTCTCGGCGACGGCCGCGGCGTGGCTCCATCCGTGCCGGAACTGCATCGCCGCCGCCAGATGCGCCGCGAGCGACAGCGCGCCGATCGTCCACAGGATGCGCGTCGCGTCGGGGTGGGAAAGGGCGGGCCGTCCGTGGATCGCCGTCATCGCGGGCGCTCCGCCGTCGCGCGGGCGTCGCGGCCCGAGAGCGCGGCAGGCTTCTGCTGCGGCCCACGCTGTCATCGCGACCCAGACGGTGCCGTGCAGCAGGAGGTCGCGTGCACTCATCGACGGCGGGATGCCTGCCAAATCCGTCCCGCGGTCAGCGCGCTCAGCGCGACGCAGGCCCAGCCGAACACGTCGCCGTGCTCGTGGTAGAAGGTCGGCGCCCGTGCCGCGTCGCCGGCCGCGCGGACCGGGATGTTCGCCAGCAGGAAGCCCGGCGCATGGACGTCGCCTTGTCCTTCGCCGAGGAAATCGCGCAGGCGTCCCGAGCTGTCGATCCAGCAGGTGACGCCGTTGTTGGCGCAGCGGACGAGCGGCACGCCGTTCTCCACCGCCCGGAACGAGGCGTTGGCGCAGTGCTGCCATTGCGCGCCGCTCTCGCCGAACCATCCGTCGTTCGTGAGCTCCAGCAGGAAATCGGTCTCCGGCGCGACATGGCTGCGCGTGTGGTGCGGGAAGATATCCTCGAAGCAGATGACCGGCGACGCGACCACCGGACGGTCGGCGCTTCCGAGGCGGAAGGCCGCCGGTCGGTCGCCGGCCGTGAAACCGTCGCCGATCGGGGTCAGCCAACGGAGGAAGGGCAGTTGCTTCGCGAGCGGGACGTATTCGCCGAAGATGACCAAGCGACGCTTCCGGTAGACGCCATCGAAGCGGCCGTCCTGGGCGGCCACGACCGCGGCATTGTAGAAGCGCGGTTTGCCGTCCGGGCCGACGTCGCGGTCATCGGCGCCGAAGACCCAGCGCGCCTCGGCGCTCCGGATGAGATTGGTCATCGCCGCGAGCTGGTCGGGCTCGAACCCGGGCAAGAAACCCTCGGGCCAGACGAGCGCGTCGGGCTTCGTCGCGATGGCCTGACGCGACAGGTCGAAGGCCTTCTGGAACCGCGCCGGGCTGGCCGAATCGTCCCAGATGAGCTGCTGCGGGATGCTCGGTTGGACCAACGCGAGGCCGATCGTGGACGTCGGTCGGGCACCGTCGCGCGGCGGCAGCATCCGGTTGAAGCCGATGCCGACGATGATGAGCAAGGTGATCAACGGCAGCCGGCCTTCCGCGATCCAGGCGAACCGGCCCACCGGACGGATGACGACGAGCAGCAACGCTCCGCCGAGCGCCACCGAGCACCAGCAGACGATGAAGGACACGCCGTAGACGCCGGTGACGCTGGCGATCTGGATGAGCGGGCCGTTCTTCCAGAACGCCACGCCGAGGAAGTTCCAGGGGAATCCCGTGAACAGCCGCGCCTGGACCATCTCCAACGCCACCCAGAGCACCGAGACGCTCATGCCGAGCATCGCGCGCCGGAACCAGGGCAGCGCGGCGAACCCGTCGATCGCCTTCCGCCACGGGCCTTCGTCGGCGGGCGGCACGACGGCCGACGCCTCGTCGTCCAGTCGGGTCCGCTCCGTTGCCCGAGGCCTCGCGACGGCGGCGGCCTCGCGCCGGCCAGTTTCGGAGACCTGCGCGATGAAACGTGTCGCCAGCCAGACCCAAGTGCCGGTGAAGAGCGCGAGGTAGCCGGACAACGCGAGCCAACCGGCGACCGCACCGGCGGGGAAGGGGATGTTCAGCAGCCAACGCATCGAGACCAACCAGCTCACCAGCCCGGCGGCGTAGCCCAGACGGAACGCGGCCGGTCCGGGCAGCCCGATGGCGCTGAACATCAGCGCGCCGTGCACGAGCCAAGCGAGGCCGGCCCAACCGGGTGTCGGGAAGGCGAGCCCGAGCAACAGGCCCGCGAACAGGGCAAGCGCGAGGCGCGGACGGAGCCCCGTGATGGCGGAAGACAGCTTCAACGCGGGGACGTTGGCGGGATCGCGGGAGCCGGACGAGCGACAAACCATCCGCCGACCCTGCACCGCCGGGGATCCTTGTCCTCGAGCCGCCGTGACGGATTCAACGCCGTCGGCTCCCGCCGAGCAGGCCGCGCATGATCTCCCTGCCGAGCGTCCCGACGATCGCGGTGGTCGCGGTCCGCATCGCCGTCTTGGTCACCATCGTCCCGAGGCTGTCCGGTTGTCTTCCGCCGCCGCGGGGTCTCGATGCCACGGTGGGCAAGGGCGGCGCGGTCGGCGCGGCGGCAGCGTCGTCGCCGCCTCCGAAGAGCGAAGCGAAGAAGCCTTTCTTCGCGGGCTCCGCCGCGGGTCGGCCGGCGGCCGGATTGCTTTCGTCCGTGACCGGAGCCAGTGCGCCGGTGATGCGTTCGTAGGCGGATTCGCGGTCCACCACCTTCTCGTAGACCCCGGCGACGAGCGACGTGGCCATGACCGCCTTCCGTTGCTCCGGCGTGATCGGACCGATCCGCGACCGGGGCGGGACCACGAAGGCCCGCTCCACGACGGTCGGCTCGCCGCGTTCGTCCAGCAGGCTCACCAGGGCCTCGCCGACGCCGAGCTCGGTGAGCACCGATGCGGTCCTCAGCCCGGGGTTGGCGCGGAACGTCTCCGCGGCGGCGCGGACAGCCTTCTGGTCGGCCGGCGTGAAGGCGCGCAGCGCGTGCTGCACGCGGTTGCCCAGCTGGCCGAGCACCTTGTCCGGGATGTCGCGCGGGTTCTGCGAGACGAAGTACACGCCGACGCCCTTGGAGCGGATCAACCGGGCGACCTGCTCCACCTTGAGGAGCAGCGCGTCCGGGATGTCGTCGAAGAGCAGGTGGGCCTCGTCGAAGAAGAACACGAGCTTCGGCTTCGGCAGGTCGCCGGCCTCGGGCAGGCGCTCGAACAGCTCGCTCAGCATCCACAGCAGCGCCGTGGCATAGACCTTCGGCGAGCCCATCAACCGGTCCGCGGCGAGGATGTTCACGACGCCGCGGCCCTCCGCGTCGGTCTGCATCAGGTCGTCCAGGTCGAGCGCTGGTTCGCCGAAGAACTTGTCGCCGCCCTGGGACTCCAGCGTGAGCAGGTTGCGCTGGATGGCCCCGATGCTGGCGGCGGAGATGTTGCCGTACCCGCTCCGGAAGGCCGCGGCGTTCTCGCCGACATGGCGCAGCACCGCACGCAGGTCCTTGAGGTCGAGCAGGAGCAACCCGTGCTCGTCGGCGACGCGGAAGACCAGGTCCAGCACGCCTTCCTGCACCTCGTTCAACCCGAGCAACCGCGCCAACAACAGCGGCCCCATCTCCGTCACCGTGGCGCGCACCGGATGGCCCTGCTCGCCGAAGATGTCCCAGAAGGTGACCGGGCAGGCGAAGGGCCGGTAGTCCGCGAGACCAAGCTGCTGCGCCCGTTCGAGGACCTTCGGGGACTGGCCGCCGGCCATGCAAAGTCCGGCGAGGTCGCCTTTCACGTCGGCGAGGAACACCGGGACGCCCTGGGCGCTGAAGCTCTCGGCGAGACCTTGGAGCGTGATGGTCTTTCCGGTGCCGGTGGCACCGGCGATCAGTCCGTGCCGGTTGGCCATCGCCGGCAGCAGGCAAAGGTCGGCGGTCTTGTTCTTGGCGACCAGGATAGGAGTAGGCATGGGCGGGAACGGTGGTTCGGAGCGCGCTGCGTTGCGGCAGGACAAGTGGCGGGTCGTCTGGGGAAATGCAAACCGGGGTTCGGGCGGCGGATGTCGGACGTCGAACGCCGGGCTGCGGACGTCGGGCGACCGGTCCGGGATCCCGGGCCCCGCCGCCATCGGCAGGGGCACGTTCATGATTGTGAACTTTCACCGAAACCAACCACGGCGGGCGGTGTCTTCCTTTGCAGCGGCCGGCTTGCCGGCCACCTCGCAGAAGCCCGCCCCAGGCGGAGGACGACCGCAACCTCCAGCGTCCGCCGCCGTCGATTCTGATATTCCCGGTGCCGCTGCGCGGTGCGGCACCGGATCTTTCCCGGGTTCCCTTCTGACCGCGCCCCATCCCGTCCCGAGGCACAAAAAAGGCCGCCGCGATGACGCGGCGGCCTTGTGAGGATCTTCAGCGGATCACTTGCGCAACCGGTAGAAGCCGGCTCCGGAGCCCGCGGTGAGGGTCGCCGAGTTCCCGGTCACGCCGGGGACGGCCACCCAGGTCGGGCTGCCGATGACGGCGGAGGATTCCAGCGTGTAGCCGGTGGCGTCGGCGGGCCAAGCGATGGTGAAGCCGGTCGCCGTGCGGGTGATGGTCAGCGCCGGGGCCGGCACTTCGGCGACGACGCCGGTGATGACCAGCGGGATGCCGTCGGCGGACGGCCCGCCGAGCGCGACCATCTCGGGGTCGGTGAGCTTGCCGGCGCGGATCTGCACCGAGCTCACGTACATGACGCGGCGCTCGTCCTGGTCGCCGTCTCCGAAGAGGAGGGCGGTGGGCTGGAGGGCACGACGCGGGGCGTCGAGGCCCTGGTTGGCGGTCCAGTCGTCCTGCTTGATGCCGTCGACGAACTTGGTGACGACGGGCGGCGTGGCCGCTTCGTCGTATGCAGCGATGACCCGATGCCATTCGCCGGCGGTGAATGCGCCGGTGCCTTTGTACCCGTCGCCGCCCTGGCCGAAGTTGTTGCCCTGCCAGAAGAGGTCGCCGTCATCGGTGTTGCTCAGCGAGCTGGTCTGGAGCAGCGAGGCGGCTCCGGGCCCGGTGGTGTCGACATAGAGGTCGAAGATCAACGTGTACTGGTTGACCTTGGTGCCGCCGCCGTTGGGCTTGA
>JANNAJ010000575.1:0-2834 GCA_031384285.1 Verrucomicrobiota bacterium | reverse complement strand
ATCATCCGAGCGCGGGCCGGATCCGTCGTCGGTCTCAGGGCGACCGCTTGGTTCTCGAACAGCTTTCCGTTGACCACGACATCCGCGGCATCCGATCCCTCCCACTTCCGCCCGTCGATCTCGAGAGCGGGTCCGTTCAGGTTGAGCGCCCTGATGAACACCGCGTCGGCGGCGATCGCGCGGGGCGACAAACGCGTATCGGACAGGCAGACCGCAAGGATCAGGAGAACGATTCTGGTTCGGTTCATGGGAGACGCCGCATGGATGCGCTCGCAGGGAATCGTATTCAAGCCCCGCCAAGCGATTTCACCCGGACCGAAGTGCCTGAAAACGGGAGACCCACCGGCGCGCCGACCGCATTCATCCCACCAACCTACGAGCCCCCTCGTTCGCTCTTCTAGGACCCGGGCGTCTATGTGTTGAACGATCTGGTCATCCACCAGCCCCATCCACCACTCCATCGCCACCACCCCGCTCACCAACGGACCTTCGTCATCGAGCGATCACCGATGCCCGCCCTAACTAGGGGGGCCACCTGCGCCCGGCTCCCGATAATCTTTCCGCGCCACCAGTTCCCTGCCTTCTTCCATCCGGGGCGTCATCATCGGCGGCGGCGATCGCCACGCATGTTCCAGGACATCCGCCGCGGCCTCCAATCCATCGCTTCCTAGGAATCGGCTCGTGATACCGCCCGCTTGCTGCACCATCTGTGGAGTGGTCGCGGCGGCGATCGCCTTGGCGAGTTCAGGTGCCCTTCGTCGACCCGACTTGAGCCAGGTGCCCGCGCCCAGCCGTCCGACCCGCAGAGCATTGTCCAATTGGTCAAAGGCAAACGGGAGGATCACCTGCGGCACACCCGCCGCCAACGCCTTGGCCGTGGTGCCAATGCCGCCGTGATGGACGACGGCGGCGCACAGAGGGAAGAGCTTCTGGAAGGGCGCGAACCCGCAATGGATCGCGAAGGGCGGCAACTCGGCCGGCAGTTGCGAACGGAACCGGGTCACAAAGACTCCCCGCAACCCCACCAACCGGCAGGCTTCGACGCAGCCTCGGAACAACTCGTCAGCGTGCATCATCCCGGTGCCGAAGGTGAACGCGACGGGCGGCTTCCCGCTCGCGCAGAAACCGCCGACATCCGCCGGCAGGTCGGCGGTGGGTCGGCCATCGCTCACGGGAAAACCAGTGAGCTTCATCTGTCGCGGCCAATCCGGCTGCGGTTCCCCGAACCATTCAGGGAACATCCCGAGCGCGAGTTCCGGTGAGAGCCACCACCGGAACATCCGCCGCATCGGTGGCAACCCGATCGAAGCGCGCAGGCGGCTCAGTCCGCTTCCGACCAAAAGCGCCCCGACCGCATCGAAGAGCCGATAGTACGCTTTGGCGATCGGCCGAGGGGCCCATCGCGGCAACGTCAGCCCGCCCATCATCACCGGAGGCGCATGCACGCTAGGGATCATCCAAGGCTGAAGGATGATGCTGGCCAGAGGCACCCCAAGCTCCTCTTGGACGACACGGGCGGCGACCACGCCGGGGCTGGCGACGAAGACGACCTCTTCACCGGAAGCCAGATCCTTGAGCACGGCGTATTGCCGGCGGATGAACCGGGCACCCCATCTTGAGACCACCACCGGCCCTTTCAGCGGGTGCCACATTTCTCGCTTCGTTATCAGCTCCTCCGTTTCCGAATCCGAAACGAGCGAGCGGAATCCGAGGCCTCTCTCCGTCGCGAGCGGCTCGAAGTGCTCATGGGTGGCGAGCGTCACCCGATGGCCGCGCGCCCGCAGGGCCACGCCGAGACCCAGGAAGGGATGCACGTCCCCGTCCGTCCCCACGGAAGCCAGGACAACGTGCTTGGATCGGGTCGCCGGGCTCACTTGCGGGACGATGGGGATAGGCCGACTACGGCCGCTCGATCGAGACCATCGCGTTGTACTCCGGCACGCCGCTGGCGGGATCGGTGATGCCGTGGCGGAGGATGACGTTCCCTTCGGGCCAATGGACCTGGAGGTTGCCGCGCGCGATCGGGGCCGGGAACACGCTGCCCTCGTACCGCCCCAGGTCGTTCACCAGCCCGATGCGGTCGCCTTTGGCGAGCTGGAATTCCTCGGCATCCTCCGGCGCGATGAGGACAGCGTCGCGGGGAGCGCCGTTGAGCGGGTCGATCTCGGCGTAGACGAGCGAGTTGAACTGCTTGCCGCGACGCGTCGAGACCACGAATCCCTTCTTTGGGCCGGGCGGCGTCGCCGCGCAGCCCATTTTTCCATGGGCACCCGGGGCGGCTGACGAAGACGAAGTTCCGGACGAGCGGCAGCTCGTCCCTACCGGTGATTTTGGTAGCGCGACGACCTTGAAGTGCGCCTTGCCGTCCGGCGTCGCGAAGGTGCCGTCGTCGCAGAGCCGCGGACCGCCGTACTGCACGGCGTCACCGGTCTTCGAGAGCTTCTCGCAGCCGGCGTAGAACGGCACCACGCGGGCGATCTCTTCGCGGATGCCCTGCCCCGTCGTGCAGCCGAGCAGATGCGCGCGCTCCGGATAGGCGGCGGCGGCGGCATCGCGGAGGATGCGCCATTCCGCCCGGGCCTCGCCGATCTGGCGCGGGATCTCGGGCGAGAAGGCGATGCGCCGTTCGGTCGTGGTCTCGATGCCGCCGCCTTCCTGCTCGTAGCGCGTCTGCGCCGGCAGGATCAGGACCACTTCGCCCGGTTCGAGGAACATCTGGTCGGTGAGGATGATGTCCTGGTGGACGCGCAACGGGACCTTCTCCAAGGCGCGGGCGACGTGGCCGGGCTCGGGCAAGGTGCGGAGGAAGTTGCCGCCGAGGCACCACAGGATGT
>JANNAJ010000571.1:0-8843 GCA_031384285.1 Verrucomicrobiota bacterium | reverse complement strand
CCATCCTGTTCGCAGTGACGTTCATCTCGAACAGGATGGCGCCAAGCATGAAGAGTATCCGGTAGTGGTGTCCGCCCACCACGGCTTCCGCCATCTCCGCTGCAATCGTCGTCGTGATGCTGCGGGCGGAATCAAAAATGTCCCACGACACCACGCTCGCCGAGCAGACCATGAGGACGATCATCGTTTCACCGATGGCGCGACCAAACCCCAGCACCACGGCTGCGAACACGCCGGGCAACGCCGCTGGCATCACGATCTGCCACGCCGTTTGCCAACGCGACGCGCCGAGTGCCAGCGCGCCTTGAGTGTAACTGCGCGGTACGCTCGTCAATGCATCTTCTGCAATCGAGAACACCAGCGGGATGACCGAGAAACTCAGGGCGATGCCAGCGACGAAAGCGTTGAGTCGCGTTTCGTAACCGAAGATCGTTTGCAACACTGTGGCCATGACGATCAACGCGAAGAAGCCCACCACCACTGAGGGGATGCCCGAAAGCATTTCGATGACGGGCTTGATGACTTCGCGCACGCGCGGGCGAGCGAGTTGCGAGACGTAGATCGCCGCGCCCACAGCGAGGGGCACGGCAAAAAGCAACCCGATGAGCGTGACCTTGAGGCTGCCGATGATGAGCGGAATGATGTTGTACTTGTGAACGTTTCCGATGGGTTGCCAGATGTATTCCGGCTTGTCGTAACCGGTCCACTGGCGCGGCTTGATCATGGTCGCCCATTCTGTCGTGTTCACTTTGGAATCAGGATCGTTGCGGAACTGCTCTGGGATTTCATTCTGCGCCTCCTGTTTGACGAGCATCAAATCTAGTTTGGTTTCGCGATCCATCTCTGCGAACTGCTTCTCGGACAACTTGAGATAAGCGCGGAGTTCTTCAGGTTTAAGTTTGTCCATGTCTTCCGGCGGGAAGACTGGCTTGATCAACGCGCTGTTTTCCTGCCCCAGAAAAATCGGAAGCGCCTCGCGCGCGACAAAAACGAAGATCAAGAACACCGTCAAGATGGTCGAGAGCGCGACGAGGAATATGAACTTCTCCGCGAGCCATTCGAGCGGGCGCGCCTTGTGGCCGCGATGGATGCCCATCCAGCCGGACGTATGCTTGCCTTGATGTTGTTGATGCGGCATTCGGAATTATTTTGAGCGCGGCGAAATATCCAAAAGCCCCTCACCCCGTCCCTCTCCCCATCGGATGGGGAGAGGGTGGCCGACAGGCCGGGTGAGGGGATATTCTATTTCTCCCGCAGATTCGCCGGGAGCGGGAAGTAGCCGACTTCCTTCACCACCTTCTGTCCAGCATCGGTGCGAATCCAAGTCAGATAAGTCGCCACGTCGCCCTTGTCGAGCGCGGGGTTCACGTACACGAACAGATAGCGCCAGATCGGGTACTTGCCCGAGAGGACGGTCTCTTCGTTGGGCTCGATAGCCTCTTCGCCCTTGGCTTTGCTGACCTTGACGTGCTTGGCGCCGTTGCCGTAGGCCGCTCCGCCGTAGCCGATGCCGTTCTTGTCCTTCGCGACCGCCTGCAGGACGGCCGCGGTGCCGGGCATCGTCTGCGCGTTGGCGGCGAAGTCCTTGCCCTTGAGCACGTGTTCTTTGAAGAACTCGTAGGTGCCGGAGCTGTTCTCGCGGCTGTACACGGTGATGGGCGCGTCGCCGCCGCCGACTTCCTTCCAGTTCTTGATCTTGCCGGTGAAGATGCCGTCGAGGTCTTCGAGGCTCAGCTCGCCGACCTTGTTGTCGGCGGCCACGTAGACGCTGAGGCCGTCGAGCGCGACCTTGTACTCGGTGGGACGTTTGCCGAAGACCTTGACGCACTGTTCCTGTTCCTTCGCCTTGATATTGCGCGAGGCGTTGCAGAGGTCGGTGGTCTGGTTCTGGAGCGCGGCGAAGCCGGTGCCCGTGCCGCCGCCGGTGACCTGGATCTTCTGGCCGGCGTGGCCGCCCATGTAGACCTCGGCCCACTTCTGGGCGAGGACGACCAAGGTGTCGGAACCCTTGACGGTGATGTTGCCGGCGAAGGCCGGGGCCGCGGCGAGCAGGCCGGCGGCGAGGAGAGCGAGATGTTTCTTCATATGCGTGCGGGAGATTTCGTTTCGGAGGTTTGGACGGAGGGCGCGTGACGGCCGGTGGACGGTCGCGTCACGCGGCGGTGACGATCAGAACTTCCAGACGGCATCGACCTGGATGCGGTACATCTGGCTGTCCACGTCCGTGATCGCGCCGGCGGGGAGGACGTTGTTGATCAGCCGGGTGGCGAACAACGTCACGCTGAACGTGAGGGAATCGTAGGGCGAGTAGCTGCCCTTGACGACATGCCCGCGGACATTGGTCCCGGCACCGTAGCCGGCCGCGCCACCGACCGGAGCGACGGAGTAGTAGGCGCCGAAATCGGATTCGGTGAACTCCTCGAACCAAGCGTCGGCCTGCAACTCGGTGTAGCGGTAACTGAGCTCCCAGGTGCCCTTCTTGCCAGCCTTGCCGAAGGTGATGCCCGCGGTATAGCCGTCGTTGTCCTTGCTCACCGACGGGTTGTGCAGGAAATCGCCGGAGACGGTGACCGGGAAGGTGCCGGTGTTGAACGGGAAGCTCTCCAGCATGTAGGTGACGGAGGCGTCCGCGTACACCGGGTTGAAGCCGGCCTTGGGGTTGCCCGCGCCATCGCGGGTGTTGCCGCGCTGCTGGTTGGCGAACTGGTCGGTGTTGAGGGGGCTCTTGCCGGGGGAGACATCCCGGGCCAGGACGCCGAACGTGCCCACGCCGACGCTGCTGGTGACCTTCTTGTTCCAGGTAGAATCGAACCGCAGCTGGCTGCCGACGAGATAGGGGTCGTTGCTGCTGCCGCCGAGTTCGTTGACCGCGAAGCCGCCGCCGATCGCGCGCAACGCGTGGTCGGGGTTGATGCGGTAGGTCAGGTCGATCGCGGCACCTTCCGGCGTGTAGTCCTTGTCGAACATGATCGTGGACGGGAACACGAACGGGTTCTCCATCTTGCCGACCGTGAGCGAGCCGAGCCAATCGGCGTTGTGGATGGGGTTCCACTTCGCGTAGGCGAGGTCCAGATAGACGAATTTCTTCGCACCGTTGCCGCTGAAGGAGGTGTTGCCCGAGACGGGATCGCCGCCGGTGCCGCCCGAAGCCGGCTCGCTGGAGGTGAGGCGCATGCCGACTTCGAAGTCGTCGGCGATGTTGGCCACGATCCCGAGGCGCATCCGATAGCGGAAACGGTTGCGGTCGACGAAGAGCGAGTTGGGCGCGGTGAAGCCCTCGTAGCGGGTGCGGAGGTCGCCGTTGATCTTGAGGGCGGTGACCCAGTCCGGCATGCCGCTCTTGGCGGCGAACGCGGTGGTGAAGCCCTTGTCGGCCTCGTCGCGGAGGCCGGTGGCTTCGTCCGAGGTGAGCACGCCCTTCTCGACGAGCTTGTCGAGGAGAGCGTCGGCCGATTGGGCCTGGACAGTGGGAGCCCCCGCCGTGGCGCCGCAAAGGGCGGCCAGCAGGACGAGCCGGGGCAACAGTGGTTGGTGTTGGTGTGCCATTGTGTGTGTGTTTCCGATGTGCGGGCAAACGCTGGGAACGCCGTGTTACAAACCCAGTGGCTAAATGTTACGATGACGTGACGAAACAGGTATCCACCGGACCCGGTGTGGGCAGGTATCGGCCATCGGATCGGGTGGCGAGCGAGCGTCCAGAACCTATCGGACGCATCTCTCGAAAAGCGAGCCACCGCAACAGCGGAGGCCCTTCCGTTTGAGGTGCGGCTTCTCCCGATCCACCGACCTTTCGCGACGCAGGCAGGCTAGCGGATTTCTGTCGGGGACGTGTCGGACGGACGTCGGGAGCCGGACCCGTCACAGCCGCGCCCATCGGTCGGCGACCGTCACTTCTTCCTGTAGATGGCGTCGGGCGTCTCGAGCCGTAGCTCGGTGGTCGTCCAAGCGGCGCCTTTCTCATCGAGGCTGCGGAAGAAGCAGGACCGGTAACCTTCGTGGCATGCCGCGCCGGTCTGTTCGACCTGGATGAGCAGGGTATCGCCGTCGCAATCGAACGCGATGTCCTTCACGACCTGCACGTGGCCGCTGGATTCGCCCTTCATCCAGAACTTCTGCCGAGAACGGCTCCAGAAAAAAGTCCG
Organism: Verrucomicrobiota bacterium; assembly: GCA_031384285.1. Taxonomy (GTDB): domain Bacteria; phylum Verrucomicrobiota; class Verrucomicrobiia; order Limisphaerales; family UBA9464; genus CAIVQB01. Next base: position 4,701 of record JANNAJ010000571.1, on the reverse strand, counting down.
GCCGGTCTCGATGGTCTTCGCGAGCGAGGCGCGGTTCATCCACGCCATCATCAGCACCCGGCCGTCCTTCGCGTCCTGGATGATCGCCGGGACGAGGCCGTCGGCGTTGTACTTCAGCTGTGCTTCGAGGTCGGTGTTCATTTGGGGTGCTGTGCGGATGGAAGGGGTTCGGGGTCGGTCACTTCCCGGGGAGAAATGTGAAGGCGACAGCGGCGAGGACGCAGAGGAACGCCGCGAGGTGGTTCCACTGCGGCTTGGTGCCGAAGTAGAGGAACGCAAAGGTGACGAAGACCACCAGCGTGATCGCTTCTTGGGCGAGCTTGAGCTGGTAGAGCGAGAAGCGCGCGGAACCGTACCGGTTCGCGGGCACCATCACGAGATACTCGAAGAAGGCGATCGCCCAGCTGGCGACGATCGCGACCCAGAGCGGTTGCGTCTCCTTGAACCGGAGGTGCCTGTACCAGGCGAAGGTCATGAAGACGTTGCTCACGACCAGCGCCGCGAACGGGAACCAAGCGGTCTTCGCGAAGCGTTCCATGGCGGGCATCAGACGCGGCGCACCGGGAGCCCGCGAGCTGCGAGGTGGTCCTTGACCTGTCCGACGGTGAAGGTGCCGAAGTGGAAGATGCTGGCTGCGAGCACCGCGTCCGCCCGCCCCTCCAGGAGGACGTCCGCCATGTGCTCCAGCGTGCCCGCGCCGCCGCTGGCCACGACCGGCACGCCTACCGTCTCGCTGATGCGCCGGGTGATCACCAGATCGAACCCCTTCTTGGTGCCGTCGGCGTCGATCGAGTTGAGCACGATCTCGCCGGCACCCAGGGCCACTGCTCTTTCAGCCCATGCGACCGCCTCGAGCCCGGTGGCCTTCCGTCCGCCTTGGGCGAAGACTTCCCACCGGTCCGGCGCGACCTTCTTGGCGTCGATCGAGACGACGATGCACTGGCTGCCGAACTTCTCGGCGCCGGCGCGGATGAGATCCGGATCGGCCAACGCGCTGGAGTTGATGCTCACCTTGTCGGCGCCGGCCTGGAGCATCGCGCTCATGTCCTCGACGGCGCGGATGCCTCCTCCGACCGTCAAGGGCATGAAGCAGCGGTCGGCCGCGCGCTCGATGACATCGACCATGCTGGCACGGCCGTGGGCGCTGGCGGTGATGTCGAAGAACACCATCTCGTCGGCGCCCTGGTCGTTGTAGCGCACCGCCAGCTCGACCGGATCGCCCACGTTCTTCAGCTCGCCCGCCTCGGCGCGACCGAAGCTCACGCCGCGGGTGACCTTTCCGTCATGGACGTCGAGACAGGGGATGACGCGGCGAGCTAACATGTTCGTGTGTCGAGCATACCGGCGCCATCCGTCCTAGGACACGAAAAAGCCCGCCGGAAAGGCGGGCTGGTGAAAGGGCAGGTCGACGCCTTGGTTCAGGCCGGGCCGAACTTGCCGTCGACGTTCTTGAACGATTTGTCGCTGTAGACCAGCGTGTTCAACGAACTCATCGGGCTCTTCGCGGAGAAGACATAGCCGGCCTTCTCGACGGCCACGAGGATCTCGGGCTTGGAGAGGGGCTTGGCCTTCGTGGCCGCCAGCACAGCCTCCTTGAGCGACATCTCGTTCTTCGCCCGCTTGCGCTTCGCCGGGCTCGAGGAAGCGGGTGCAGCCGCCGGGGCGGCGGCCTTCGGGCGGATGATGACCACAGGCTCGATCGCAAGCGCTTGGTTGATCTGGGCCAACTCGGACTCTAGGATTTCCTTCCTCTTGATTAAGGATGTACGAAGGGAGACGAATTCTTTCAACGGATCGCGTTTCATTCGGGAGATATCCTTAGGGGATTTGGATATCAAACACAAGGGTTATTTGTGACATCAAAACCCGCCGGCCCGGCCCCGACCATTTTGGATGCCCGTGAATTTACCAAGGCATCGCACGTCCGACCCATCGGACAAGATTTTGGCGATGGGTCGTCGAAAATCGCCGAAACTCGCCGTGTTCATCGGTTCCAGCATGCCGGTTGGTCGCCGTTCCGACGGCCGGAGCGGTCGTGGACGAAGGTGTCGAGGTGCCGATGAAAGCTCATCAGACCGATATGCATAGGGAGGAAGATACCACAAACGGAGCTAGACGGGCGTCGATCGTTGAACGGTCTTCCCGGATCGCGCCCCAGAGGCGTCGGGTTCCCTATGCCGTTTCCTACCCGGCTGAGGGACGGCATAGGGCCGGGCGTGGGAGGTTTCTGTGCCCCGACGGCGGGATCCGAGCGTCAATTCGATGGGATTGCCCACAAAGAAACCATTTTTCGTCGGTCGAGACCGGTCGAGACGATGCTGCATCGGGACCGGGCGCCTGTCAGGATATCGCTCGTGTGGATCCCGCTTTCTTACTGATTACTAGGAAAAAGCGCATATTCCCTGCCGACCTAGGGATGTGCTTGGCGGCGACCTTTGTTCCCGTGGCTTTCACCTCCGGCCTCCACCGACGGTCTTGCTCCTTGGCGCCGTTCAGGCGTTGACCCGACACCATTACTCCGCTTCTTTCCCATCGCACTTATGAACCGATCCGTTCTCCGTTCCTTGGCCATCACCGCCGCCACCGCTGTCGCCGCCCTCGTTGCCGGTTGCGCGTCCGGTGTGCAGAACCCTTCCGGCGTCCCGGTGACCCAGCTCAACGCCGACGAGAAGGGCTTCGTTGCGGGCACCGGCGTCGAGTCCCAGGACCTCGTGGCCGTGACCGACAAGATGGCGCGCAGCATCTTGGCGACCCCGGAGATACAGAAAGCGCAGGGCCTTCCGCGCGTGGTCCTGCTGCCGGTCGAGAACCAGACCCGGTTCGCCTTCAACAAGGACATCTTCTTGGACCGGATCCGCGTCCAGCTGAACTCGAAGGCCCAGGGCAAGGTCCGGTTCCTCGCCCGCGACCGCATGGAGGCCTTGGAGAAGGAGCGCGAGATGAAGCGGGCCGGGCAGCTGACCTCGTCGAGCGACCCGGTCGTCCAAGAGTTCAAGGGCGCCGATTTTTTCCTGACCGGAAAGCTCTCGGGCATGACCACCAAGGCCCGGGCCGGCACCAGCGACTACATCCTCTACACCTTCCAGCTCATCGATCCGCGCACCAGCGACATCATCTGGGAGGACTCGGCGGAGATCAAGAAGCAGGGCACCGAGGATGCGGCATACCGCTGAGGCGGCCCGGTTCTGTCATCTGATGAGACCCGGCATCTGGCTTGGAGCGGTCCTGGCGTTGGCGGCCTTGGCGGGCTGCGCCTCGCTCAGCCCCGAGGAACGGACCCGGCGCGACCGCGTTTTGACCGAGTACCGCGACGCCGCGTCAGCCATGCGGCGTGGCGACACCGCCGCGGCGAAACCGCTGCTCGACGACGCCTTGCTCACCTTGGGCGGCATCACCGCGGGCGACAAGACGGCCCGGGGATCGCGCAACTACTTCCGCGAGGAATCGACGAAGAATTTCCGCGGCGAGCCGTACGAACGCGCGATGGCGTACTTCTATCGGGGCGTCCTCTACTGGATGGACGGTGAACCTGACAACGCCCGCGCTTGTTTCCGGAGCGCGGCGCTCCAGGACGCCGACCCGGAGCAGGGGAAGTACGAGAGCGATTGGGTGTTGCTCGATTATCTCGACGGCTACGCGACGACGAAGCTCAACGGCGACGGATCGGATGCCTTGAAGCGTGCGCAGGCCGTCGCGCACATCAATCGTCCGCCGGCCTACGACAAACAGGCCAACGTGCTCGTCTTCGTCGAGACCGGCCGTGGACCGGGTAAGTTCGCTGCGGGCGAGTATTCCGAGCAGCTGCATTTCCGTCCGGGCGGAGCGGATGCCGTGAGCGCCGAGATCCGCGTCGCCGGGACCGGAGCAGCCGCGGTCGCGCCGGCGTACGACGACCTGACCTTCCAGGCGACGACCCGGGGAGGGCGGCAGATGGACTACGTGCTCGCGAACAAGGCCGTGTTCAAAGGCGCGACCGACAACTTCGGCAACGCGGCCATCCTCTCCGGAGCGATTCTCGCGTCACAGCAGGGCCGAAACAGCGCGGCCGACGAGGTCGGCCTCGGGCTGCTTGCCGCCGGGGTTGTGAGCAAGATCTTCTCGGCGGCGACGACGCCGTCGGCCGACGTCCGGGCGTGGGACAACCTGCCGAACCTGCTCGGGTTCGCGACGCTCCGGCTGCCGGTGGGCCGCCACGCCGCCACGGTCGCCTTCCGGAACCCGACCGGCCAGACGATCGTCACCCGGCAGGTGGCGTTCGATGTCGTCGCCGGCCGCGACACCGTACTCTTCCTCAGCGACCGCAATTGATCCTTTCCCCATGAAAACCTCATCCATCGGTGCCCTTCTCGTGTCCATCGTCCTCGTCGCCGGATGCGCGGGAGGAGGTGCTTACGCGCCGGTCAATTCCGACAAGCACAACCTCGAGACGAGCGCCAAGTTCGTCCTGCTCGACAGCGGCGCCCAGCGTTCCGTCACAGCGGCGGCGCTCCAGGAGAAGGTCCTGGAAGACGGTCGCCTCGAGGTCGCGGCCGTGCTCCGGAACCGCGAGAGCCGGCGGATCCAGGTCCAGGTCCAGTGCGTTTTCAAGGACGCCCAAGGCATCGCCACCGGCGACGAGACGCCGTGGCAGGACCTCATCCTGACCGAGAACGGCATGGAGACCTTCCGCGCAGCGGCGATGAACACGCAGGCCAAGGGCTA
>JANNAJ010000565.1:0-3758 GCA_031384285.1 Verrucomicrobiota bacterium | reverse complement strand
GGTTCCGATATCCCGACGCGCCCTCTTGGAAGTGTCAGGGCCTGTTTGGAAAGGCCGGCCGGCTGGTAGGACAGGCTTCCAGCCTGTCTGCCTGCGGGCTTCCAGCCCGTGGCACCGCCTTTCTGGCGTGGGGCTGGAAGCCCCGGCACAGACAGGCCGGAGGCACTGTCCTACTTTCAGACAGGCTCTAAGGAAACAAGCCACGCTCCGACAAGAAACCGCACACCAAGTGTCCGCCACTTCCGATCACACCCCTCGGCGGCGGCGTGATCCCGAAAGGACGGTGTCGGCGTCATAGGGATCCACCGGAGGCTCGAGCAGAAGCCAACGTTCGCCCGGTCTACGCATGGCGAGGCCTGCGCCCTGACACTTCCAAGAGGGCGCGTCGGGATATCGGAACCTCTGGCGTTCTTTGAGCCTTCGCGATCAGGCCCCTTGGATTGATGGAGCCCGCCACGAGACCCGTCGGAGGCGGCCGTCGCGCCGATCCATTTCCGGCGCATCCTCCATCCATTCCTGTCCCGATCTTCAGCCCTTTGCGGGCCGCGTCTTCCGCTCGAAATAGACCATCGTCGAAAGCAGGCAGAACACACCGAAGCCGCACATGAACCAGGTGAAGCCCTGGAAGAACGCGAAGCGCGACATCGAGCCGGCCCCGAGGTCCTTGAAGATCTGCACGCCGACCGATCCCGTGTACCCGATGGCGTCGGCGAGGTAGATGGCGAAGACCGCTGTGCCCGCGACGCGCGTCGAAGCCATCAGCCGGTCGAACAGCACCGAGCCGTAGGGCACGTAGGTGAGATACGACCCGAGCCCGGTGAGGGTCATCCACCAGAATCCCGAGATCAGCTTCGCCTGCAGGAGGACGGTCGAGAAACCGAGCAGCGCCACCCCGCCGGCCATGATACCCAGGGCGCAGAGCAGGCCGCGGCGGTTGTCCTTCACCAGGTTGAGCAGCGCGAGCACGCCCATGACGCCGAAGGTCACCAGCGTCTCGGTCTGCGTGATGATCGCCTTGTTGGCTTTGTACGGGTAGCCGAGGCCGTCGAAGATCTCGACCTGGTAGTTGTCCCGGAAATCGCGGTAGGCGGTCAGGAAGAAGTACGCGACGCAGAGCAGGGCCAGACCGAAGGCGAACTGCTTCATGAAAGCGAGGCGGTCCGCGCCCTTCATCGGCTCGCGGCCGGCGCGCTCGGCGACATCGGTGACGCTCGGGCGCGGCAACTGGTCGAGCAGCCAGACCGACGCCAGGAAGACGGGAAGGAAATGCGCCCCGACGATCGCCGGCATCCAGCCCTCGCCCACCTTGCCCATCGCGTCGCCGATCGCCGGCCCGACCACCGGCAGCAGCGACCACCAGTGCGCGACCGTGCCTTCCATCATGGCGCGTCCGAAATCCTTCACCACGCCGCTGGCGATGATGAACGACAGGCTCAGCCCCGCGAGCAGGATCTCCGAGGTCCGGCGGCCTTCGAGGTACCAGACGACCAGTCCCCAGACCATGCCGAGCGGGAACCCGTTGAGGAAGATGGCCACGACCTTCCAGTCGTCCGGCAGGATCCCGTACAGCACGAGCGCGCCCTGGGCGCAGCCGATGAGCAGGAGGAGCAGCCGGGCGCGTCGCGCGGGCGTGACCTCGGAGCAGACCTTGATGCCCACGTATTTCGAGACCGCGTAGCCGAGGATCTGGCTGATGACGATGGCGGTCTTGAGCGCGATGTGCGTGCCGAGGAAGAACTGCCCCTCGAACTTCGCCGCCGCGAACGGCTTCCGGAACGCGTACATCGCGAAATACGTCGAGAACGCCGCGATGATCGCGATGGCCACGAAGAGCGGCGCCGGGGCGCGTTCCAGCCAACGGGTGACACGGCCCGCAGCTGCCGGACTTGGATCAGGTTCCGTCATGGCGTCAAGGAGCACACCGCGTTTCGCTGTCCGGCAGCAAGCCGTCAGTCCGTCGCGCATGCCACAAGATCGTGACAGGTCTTCGGCGCCCAAGCCCTCGATCCCGGTGTGGCGGACAAGATCCACACCTTCTCTGGACGCGTGGCACCACCCGTTTTCCCGGGCTCAGGTCAGGAGTGGAAGCGTCGGGACCAACACGACATGACCGGCGATCCATCCCATGCGGAGGCAACCTGAGACGAAATCCACGCGGGCGGCCTTGAGCGGGCCCGGCAACGCCACGGGATCTCCCGACGTCAGCGCAGGTAGCAGGTGAACTGGATCCCGAGGTGCGGCGGCGCGGGCTTGATGGCGTCGACCTCGGTCTGGACGAGATGCAGCTTCGACGAACCGTCCGGAGCCCCGCCGAAAGTCTCGATCACCACGGACACCCCGGCGTTGGAGGCGGTGGCGACGAACTTCCCCTGCCCGTCCACCCGGCCTCCGTCCACTCCGCGCGGGAACCGGTACTCGACGCTTTGGTTGGTCAACTGCTCCGCCGTCCACGGGGTCTTCACCCAGACTTCTTCTTCCATTCCCCGATGAGGCTCCCCGGGCCATCCGAATAAAAGAACCATCTGCCCGGAACTCGCCTTTGCGCGGACGTCGGCGCGGCGGACCGCGGTATGTGACGTTCTCGTGTCTGGAAGATTGACTTTGTGCGACGAGATTTGAACCTGACGACGTTGTCAGGGTCTCAGTCCGTAGTTTGCCGGCCGGAAAGCCGCCGCAAGTGACGGTGGAGGAACGGTCGGTCGTCCGGGTTCGCAACGATCCACGCCATGACGAACAACAACGAGTCCATCACGGAGACTCTCCGTGATCCCAAGCATCCCTTCCGTGCCGTCGCCGACCGGCCGAAGAAGGCCCAGAAACACCGCTACGAGCGCCGCAAGATCCGCGAGATCTTGAAGATCGCCGACTGGTCCGACGACGCCGTCGCCGCCTGATCCAGCGACGGTCCCGGCTCCAAAGGCTTGCCCGAAGGGCGGGCGGAGCGGAGAACAGGCCCATGCCGTCCCGCGCCGCCCGCGTCCTGCTCGCCCTTGCCGCCGCCGTCACCGTCCACGCCGGCGATTGGCCCCGGTTCCTCGGCCCGAAGGGCGACTGCACCTCGGCCGAGACCAACCTGGTCGACACCATCCCTGCCGCCGGATTGCCGGTCGTCTTCGATTCGCCGGTCGGCACGGGATACGCCGCGCCATCGGTGCGCGACGGCAAGCTGGTGCTCTTCCACCGCTTGGCCGACCTCGAGGTCGTGCAGGTGCTCGACGCCGCCACCGGCAAGCCGATTTGGCGGCATGCCTACCCGACCCGCTACCAGGACCCCTACGGCTACAACAACGGTCCTCGCTGCGCGCCGGTCGTCACCCGCGACCGCGTCTACACGTTCGGCGCCGAGGGCAAGCTGACCTGCCTCGACTTCGCCAGCGGGTCCGTGGTCTGGCAGCGCGACACCGCGAAGGAATTCGATATCCCCGAGGCCTTCTTCGGCGTCGGCAGCACGCCGCTCCTCGAGGACGACAAACTGATCGTCATGGTCGGCGGCCAGCCCAATGCGGGCGTCGTGGCCCTCGACGCGGCGACAGGCCAAACGATTTGGGAAAACGTCGGCAAGACGAACTGGCAGGGCGCGATCACCATCGGCTGGCGCGCGGAACGGCCGTACGAATGGACGGGCGTGGAGAAGCAGGCGAGCTATGCGTCGCCCGTCGCGGCGACCATTCATGGGCGACGCCACCTCTTCTGCCTCACGCGGCAGGGACTCGTCTCGCTCAATCCCACCAACGGCGCGGTGAACTTTACGCGCTGGT
>JANNAJ010000529.1:0-9333 GCA_031384285.1 Verrucomicrobiota bacterium | reverse complement strand
CGGTGGTCCTCGACCCGGAACCCGGATGGGCCTCCTCCGGGCGCGCACTGTGGGTAAGTCCGGACGAGACGCTCATCTACTACGCGCACGAGTTCCTGCCGGTCCCTCCCGGGATCATCGCGGATGGTGCCACGGTGAAGCAGTGGACGCCGTCCCGCGGCATCGAGACGGTCTGCAGCAAGGACGTCGGGTTCCGCAACCCGGCCAACATCGCGGTCAACCCGGTCGACGGGAAACTCTACGTCACGGACCGTGCGGAAGAGGATCCATCGAAGGTCGCCTGCGGAGTGTTCCGGGTGGACGGCCCGGGTCTCCGGACCCGCATCACCGGCATCCCTTCGCAACCGAAGGCCGCCTCCGGGAAACCGGTGTCGGGAAGCTTCATCGACCAACCCCGCGGGATCGCCTTCCTCGCCGATGGCTCCTATTTCCTGTGCGCGCACAAGGACGACAACGTCTGGTACGTCGATGCCGCAGGGATCCTGCACCTGTACATCCAAGGCTCCGGCAAAGGGGACACCTTCGTCATCAGCGACGGCCAGCATCCTCCCTTGGACGTCGGCAACGTCATCTCGCAACCACGGGCGGTCACGCTCGCACCGAGCGGGGCGCTGCTGCTGGTCTCGAACGACAGCGGATACCTGGTGAAGGTCCCCAATGTCGTGCCACCATCTCCCATAGGCGACCTGGCCGTCTCCTATGATCCCTCGCGTGGAGCGGTGCTGCGGTGGAGCAGTTCACCGGGGGCGGGATACCGCATGGAGCGGACCCAAGATCCCGGGTCCCATCGCTGGGACCCCATCGGCGCGGTCGCCGGCAAGTCCCGAGCGACGGCAACCGAGATGACGGACCCGGACGCGATGCTCCTGCCCTGGTCGTTCTACCGGGTGTCGCCTTCGCTCTGAACCGCGATCGGCCACGAGAAAGCCGCCCGTGCGGGCCTTCGTCCCAGGCCCGATCGTCAGTCCGGATCCGGGTGTCCGGTCCCGATGCGGATCAGTTCGGCACCCAGCCCCGACCGGGGATGAACTCGCGGCTGCCGGAGTGCTTGCAACCGGTGGTGGACAGGCCCAAGGCGGCGACGAACGCGACGAGGGCGGCGGCGAGGATCAGCTTCTTCACGGCGCCAACCTAAACGGGTTTGCCGCGCGCTCAAGCCTGCCGCACGTTCGCCGGCGACACGATGCCCAAGGGTCGTCCATCGCTGAAAGGCCGGTTCCTGCTCGACGGCGGGAAACTGCACGGGAGTTCCTTCCATCGCACCGTCGTGCTCGTCTGCCAGCACGATGCGGCCGGCGCGTTCGGGCTCGTGCTCAACCGCCCGAGCGACGCCGAGCTCACCGATGTCTTCGACCAGGACCTGCCGGAGACGATCCGCTCGGAGACCTTGTCCCTCGGAGGCCCGGTGCAAACGTCCGCGTTGAGCTATCTGCACAGCGATACCCTGATGACCGACGGCAACGTGCTGCCGGACCTCTCGGTCGGACACGACCTCGGCGAGCTGCTGGAGCTGGGGGGCTCTTGGTCGTCGTCGCGGAAGCTCCGGGTCTTCGCGGGCTACGCGGGCTGGTCCAGCGGCCAACTGGACGACGAGATGCGTCGCGGCGCATGGCTCACGCATCCCGCGACCTCGGAGCTGGTGTTCCGCGTGCCGACGGAGGCGCTGTGGCAACACCTGCTGCGCTTGCGCGACCGTTGGCCCGAGCGGCTTCTCGCCGAAGCGCCGGACGACCTGTCCTGGAACTGACCGCGCGACCTCGCCGATGGACCTCCCCTTCCCGCAAGGCGCACGCCCCGGTCCTCCCGGGCCGCCGCGGCTCTTCCTCTTCGCCGTGCCGGAAGAGGCGCGGCCGTTCGTCGCCAAGCTGCGCGGCGACGGCATGGCCGTCGCATCCCGGAGCACCGGCGTCGGGGGACGTGCCAGGCCCGCGTGGAGCTTCGACGGCGACGAAGCCCGGGTCACCGGCATGGGGCGGGAGAATGCCGCCCGCGGATCGGAGAAGGCGTTGGAGATCCGGCCGGGCATGGTGCTGACCTGTGGTTTCGCGGGTGGTCTCGACCCGGCCTTGCCCGGCGGCACCGTGGTCTTCGATGCCGATCCGGGCTTCCCGCTCGTGGACCGGCTGGCCGCTGCCGGCGCGGTGGCCGTGCGTTTCCACTGTGCCGACCACGTGGCCGTGACCGTCGCGGAGAAGGCGGCCTTGCGACGTTCGACCGGCGCGGATGCGGTGGAGATGGAATCGTCGGTGATCCGCGCGATGTGCCGCGAGCGGGGCATCCCGAGCGCCACGGTGCGGGTCGTCTCCGACGCGGCGGGCGAAGACCTGCCGCTCGATTTCAACGCGCTGATGACCCCGGGCATGGATCTCCACTTCGGGAAGCTCGCCTGGTGTCTCGTCCGTTCGCCGGGGAAGATCCCAGAGCTGCTGCGCTTCCAGAAACGCGTGAGCCGGGCCGCGGAACAACTTGCCCAGACGCTGGTGCAGTTGCTCGCGTAGCCAATTTTTGGATATTGAAACGGGGACCGCACCTTGCTTTTCAAGGTTGAAGCTGGCGGAGAACGATAGTTCGCCGATCACTTCAACATAGCCGCATCCTTGGTCGTCCAGCGATCAGCGCGCCGTCGCCACCGGCTCCGTGTCGTTCCCAGGATTCAGCGTCAAGCGGCGCGGTTCGCCTCCGCTCACGTCCGCCACCGTCAGCGCGAACACGCCCCAGCGGTCGGAGCTGAAGAGGAGTTGCTTGTCTCCCGGCAACCAAGTCGGGTGGAGGTCTCGCGCGGGCGACGGGGCCACGCGCCGCAGGTCCGTCCCGTCGGCCCGGACGACGTAGATCTCCGGATTGCCGTCGCGCTGGGAAACAAAGGTGAGCTGTCGGCCGTCGCCGGACCACGCCGGCTGGGTGTCGTCCAAGCCGGTCTGGCCGACCGCTTCCAAGCCGGTGCCGTCGATCCGCATGGTGTAGATCCCGAACTTACCGCCGCGATCGGATGCGAACGCGATCCGTGTCCCGTCCGGGGAGACGACCGGCCATCGGTCGGTGGCGGGGTCGCTGGTCAACCGGGTCAACTGGCTGCCGTCGAAGCGCACGGAGTAGAGCTCCGGGTTCCCGTCCCGCTCCGAAACGAACACGAGCGCGGCATCGCGCGTCCAGGTCGGGTCATAGTCCGGGGCGGCGTTCGCGGTGACTTGCCGGAGGATTGCGCCGCGGTCGGAGGCGACGAAGATCTCCCGGTTGCCGGTCCGGTCCGACACGAAGGCGATCGAGCTCCCTGACAAGGACGGGCTATGGTCGGCGGCCCCGTGGGTCGTTATCCGTCGTCCCGACGGCTGGTCGTCGAGGAGGTAGATCTCTTGGTCGCCGTCGCGGTCGGAGGTGAAGGCGATACGCGCGCCCAGCGGCTTGCGAACCGGGCTGGTGCTGAACTCGGAGGTGTTGCCCGCGGCATCGGTGGCGGTGGCACGGAGCTGGAAAAGGACGCCGATGGCGGCCGGGTCCACGGCCATCGCCACGTTGAAGACACTGCCGTCGATGCGGCCCTGCGCGAGCGGGGTGGCGCCCTCGTCGGCGCCATCGCGGAAAATCTGGACCAGCCCGCCCGAAGCGAGCGGGGCGACCCCGCTGAGCACTCTGCCATCATACTGGAGGGAGTGGGGTTCGGGGAGCTGGCGGTTGCCACCATTCTCGAGGGAGATGCCCTTGCCGGCGTGGCCGGTGATGCTGTTTTTGTCGAAGCGATTGCCGAGGGAAGATTTGCCGTCGACCTGGATCCCCAGCGGCGCAGTGGAGAGGGTGTTCTTCACCACACGGTTGGTTGTGGCGCCCTCGGTCATCCGGATATTGGCCCCGAGGCTGCCCGAGAGCGTGTTCCCGAGGATGAGGTTGTCCGTCGCCCCGCTGACCAGGATCCCGGTCTGGTTGCGCGAGATGGAGTTGCCAGGCCCGAGGGTCGTGTCGTGCGCGCCGTCCCGCAGCACCACGCCCGCGGTCGTGAAGGCGGAGATCTGGTTGTTCAGGATCCGGTTGCGGGCGGACCCGGCGCCGGTGACCTCGATGCCGGTGCCGGGGGCGTTGATCAGCCGGGTCAGGACGTTGGCATCCGCGGCGGCGGGTCCGCCGATCAACGTGTCCACGGCATTCTCGATCAGCACCGCATGGGTGGCGGCAGAGTAGATTGTCGTGGCTCGGAGAGTGGTGTTGCGGGCGAAGTCCCGGATGACCACGCCACGCGACAAGGAGGAGAAATAACAGTGGTCGAACACGGTGCCGCTGGCCGCGGCCTCGACCACGGCCCCGGTCGCCGCGCCCACGCCCAGACCGAGCTCCGTCTCGACATTGCGGAACACGTTGTCGGCCGTGCGCGGCCCAGTGACGCGCACCAGCACATTGGTGTGGTTGATGAACGACACCCGGTCCGCGAGGCCGGCCGCCGGTCCGAACCGGTTTCCCGAGGCCCCGGCCCGGAGCACGATGCCGTCGCTGCCGGACCGGTCGATCCGGAGATCGAATAGCTGGTTGCCGGCGGTGCCCTCGTCCTCGAGCAGGGCCGCATTGAGCGCTGAACGGGAGATGGCCAGCCGTGAGAAGGTGTTCTCGTGGGCGGCTTGGCTGAGACGGATGCCATAGCCGTTGAAACTCACGTCGACGCGCCGCGGTGGGAGGTCCAACAATTCGCTGAAGACATTGTGGTGGGCTCCGGCGGTCAGGTGGATCGCCGGGCCGAGGTTGCTTCGCACCAAACTGAGCCCGACCACGTTGCTCGATCCGCCGCTGATCAGCAGCCCGGCCCCGCCGCAGCCTTCAAGGCGCGCGGGGAGGAGCGTGTTGCCGCTGGCGAACCGCACCACCAGACCATCGGTGGTGGCATTGCGGATGTAGAGCGAGTCCGCCAGTGCCGCGCCGCCACCAGGTCCGCCGAACTTCCGGACCACCGAGCCGCTGCCGAGGTAATTCTGGCGCACGTTCGGGCCGTCCAAGATGACCCCGACATGGTCGAACTCAAGGTTGCCTAGCAGGGTCACATTCCGGGTGTCGCCGTCCAAGCGAAGGCCGGCCTCGCCGTTTCCTTCTCCCGGGGCTGCCCCCGTCTCGACATAATAGGGGCTGGCGTTCTCCGGCACGGCATGGTCCCGGAGCAGCAGTCCGCAGCCGCCGTTGGCCGCGCACTTCACCTGCAAGTCATTGACGGCCGGCCCATGGACAGCGATCCCGTGCAGCCGGTTCGACACCGCGGTGAGCGGCACGAACTCGACGCTGCCGGACAGCCCGGACCGCTGCAGGACCCGCAGATGCCCGGCGCGGTTGGACGCCGGGCCGTTCGTGAAGGTCACGCCGTTGCCGCCATTGCCCGCGCTCACCAGCCCGCGCAGTTCGCGGGTGTCGCCGAGCAGGTTCCCGATCACGCCGGGCCCGTCCAAGCGGACGCCGTCGCCCGTGTTCCCCGCCACCAGCCCCTCGAGCCGGTTGTGCGCCGCGCCCTCGGTGAGCACCACGCCATGGCCCCGATTGTCCCTTGCCAAGGTTTGGCCGGCGAAGACGGGGTTGAGCGCGTTGTGCGCCGCGCCTCCAGTCAGGACGATCCCGTTACCGGAGTTCCCTTGGTTGGTGACGATGGTGATCTGGTTGCCTTCGCCGCCCTCGATCCGTATCCCGTCACCGCCGCAATTCTCCACGGTGATGGTGATCCGGTTGTCGTGGCCGCGCAGCACCAACCCGTGCCCCGGCGCGTTCTTCACGCGGACGTCGAGCGTGTTGTGGTCACCCGCCAGCACGAGGGTCCCGCGGATCTCCAGGTCTCTGACCACGCACCCGTCCCCGGATAGCGTGAGATCCCCGTCGATGACCCCGCTCTCGCGGTCCCCGACATCGATCCCGCCTTCGATGGTGTCGTAGTCGCCATCAAAAAATGCCGGCCCGGTGAAAGTTCCGGACAGATATACCCTGTCCGCGAACAGAGCACCCACGGGGAACCTCACGTCACCTGTCCCCAAGGTATCCGTCACGAAATCCCCCTCTTCCAGCGGGGGATCGAGCTCGATCCGTTTCCCGGCGTCCGTCACCCGGTAATCGGCATCGTCCTCCGGGGTCGCGGTGCCTTGGGCAAAGTCCAGGGCGCGTTGCAGGTCCTTGATGACCGAGATGCCGCCCGCTTGGATCCGGCCGCCGGCCGGCCGGCCGCCTTCCATCGTGAACTCGAACTCGCTCTGCCCGCCGGGCGTGCGCACGCGCACCGTGCCGGTCCGGTTGCCCTCGGGGACGCGCACCTGGTAGAAGCCATCCGCGCCGGTGGGCGTCGCCGTCGATCCGTTCGGGAACAACAAAGAGATCAGGCCCGGGGCGGGCCCGCCTTCGCGCAGGTGGAAGCGGATGAGCGTGTTCACCGGTCCCCGGACCGGGGCCACGGATTCGAGGAATGGCACGCCCAGCACCCGGACCGCGGAAGCGCTTTCGGCCACCTCGATGCCGCCTTCCGGCGTGGGGCGTTCGACCGCGATCACGCTCGTGACCGCGCCTTCGGGGATCGCGATGGTCACGTCGCCTGCTATCCCGGAGATGACTTTAGCCTCCCGCTTGCCCCCACCGGCGATGAGGAAGCGGTTGGTCGAAAAAAAATTCGCCCCCCGTATGCGGATGAAGGAACCCTCGAACGGCCTCCCGAGGAAGTCGGCGGTGGCGGCATAGCCTTCTTGGGGCGACACCGCTGAGATCACAGGCCGGGTTGTCAGACGGATTTTGCCCTCTCCGCGGCGGCCCCGCGCGATGACGGAGACCACGTAGTCGCCACCGACATTGGCCGCCAAGTTCTTGGGAATCTCCACCCGCAGGTCGATGTCCCCCTCCACAAACCCGGGCCGCGCCGACAACACCCGCCCCTCGAACAGCTCCGGTCCCTCAAACTGGACCACATCCCGCCCGATCAAAAATGCCGTAGGCACATTGGTCGGCGCGACGAACGTGATCGTGATCACGCTGGCCGGGCCTGCCACCGTCGGGGTGATCTCGCGGATACGCAGGCTGAACGGGTCGCCGATCTCGATGTAAGCTGTCTCGATTGCGCTGCTGTTACCAAGGGTGTCCAAGCGCTGGGCGATTTGCAGCAAGCCCCCCCCGATGTCGGCAATCTTCAGATACTTCTCAAACCCTGCCAGCGTTTCGCCCAGTTTCTTCGCCCCTCGGCCCAACGCGGCTGCGGCACCGTGCTTCAGCCCCTCCTCTTTCGCTTTGTCCACGAGCTCGGTCGCCACCCATTTCAGCAGCTCGGGCAAGGCACCCAGCACGTCCTCCGGGCTCCGGATGGTCGAGACCTGCTTTTCCGCCTCCAAACTCAGTTTGAACATGAACTCGGCGCGGTCCTTTTTTTCCGCGTCGGAAGTCACCGAGATATCCTCTTTGTCGAGCAGCACCCCAAGAGTGTCGGTGACCAAAGCCACCAAGTTGATGATCAGCGCCCGGTTCCGGTCCGCGAACAGGTATGTGGCCGCAAACTCGGTCTCTTTCGGCTCGTGGAACCCTCCGCCGACCGCCCGCACCATGTAGAGCGCGTCCCGGTTCGGGAAGGTCGTGCCTTCTTCTTCCTCGTGGAAGACGCCCTTGATCAGGTCGAACAGCTCTCCGGTCAGGAATTTCACCGGATTAAACCGTTCAGACGGGAAATCACCGCCGATGCTCTGGTCCACCCGGCTGCCGGGGATGACGGGCGGGAAGCGGAGCTCCTCCGGATGGCGCCAGAGCTGGTTGAAATCATCCCGCCCGTTGGGAAAGGCCCGGCCGAGGTCCACCTCCTCGATCGCCACCACCCAGTCCGCCCCGTTCAGATACGGCGGGCGCGGTCCCAGCCCCGGCACGAACCGGAAGGTGCGCGCCTTGAGCGGCTTCCCTTTGTCGTCGATGGTCTCGATGTCCGTGAACTCCAGGTCACCCTTGTGCGCCACCGCGACCCCGGTGAGGGCTTGTTTCTGGATCCGCGACCGGGCCGGAGCGCGGGCCGCTAGGGCCGTCAAGGCGGCCCGCGCGGTGGAGTTGGTCAGGATGCCACGCACGGATTCCGCCAGCAGCCGCTGTAGTTCCTCGTCCGTGAATGAGGTCTGTCCCGCCGCGTAGCGGGTCGCGATCCGCTGCGCCAATCCCGTCACGCTCGGGAGCCCTTGGGCGGCGACCCGGAAGGCGGACGAGATCCCAGGGTCGGTGGTGTTCAATGCGGGATGCAGCAGCAGCAGCGCCTCGGCCGTCGAGCGGGCGTCGAACACCAAGTTCGTCTCCGAGCCGTCGCTCACCGTCATCAGCACCGCGTCCGAGGCGTCGTCGCGCGGGTAGGCCACGCTGATGAGCGGCAACCCAAGCCGCACGCGCAGCTTGGCTCCGGTGACATACGGCAGCGGCTCGGTCAGATGGTTGGCGAGCAGATACCCGTCGGCGGCCACCGCCCCCGGCGGACGCACCTCCGCCGGTACTTCTCGGATGACCAAGAACGGCTCCACGGCCGTCGCTTCCCCGTCCGGACCTGACACCCGGATCAGGCCGGATCGGGCCGCCGCTGGCACGCGCACCCGGAGCAGGAACGGCCCGGCGGATAGCACCTCCGCACGGGCGCCGCCGAGGTCCACCTGGTGCAGGTCCGGCCGCCCCTCGGCGAAGAACTGCCCGGCCAGCTCGATGACCTCGCCCGGTGAGCCCCGATTGGGTCGCGCGGCGAAGAGCGCCGTGCCCGCGGCGACCTCCCGGGCCCGGAAGAATCCTCGGCCGCCTGGCGACAAGACCTCGTCCAATTCGCGGCGCGCCGGCCCGCCAGGGGACAACATCCGAAGCGGCGTCCACGCCGCCAAGTTGGTCGAGCCGTCCACCCGCAGAAACCGGTTGGTCGGTCCAGTCAGCCCGATCCGCACCGTTGTCGCGCCGACCGGCCGGATGCTGTCGAACTGCGGGGGCTCGTCTTGTGCGCACGCGCCTGAGAGCCCGAGCAGCAACGCAATGGTTCCGAGGAGAAGGCGGCCGGCGATGCGGGCGCTTGAGATCAGGCGGCGGATAGCGGGGATGGGCTTCATAAACTGAAACATCGATCCGATCAGATTGCCGACAACATCGTGGGCGTGAACCACGACGAGTCGTGGTCCGAAAGGAAAAAGCAGAACCACGGATCTCGCTGGGCTTACATGGCGGTCATTGAGCAGAAATCCGCCGGCATTGGAACCTTATTGTGGAAGCAAGAACGGGGGTTGGGTGGGCACGCCGACAGTGCCACTATGAAAAGCCGCTACCAAGCGCTTGATGCGCGCTCCGACCGCTCAGTTCCCGCCCAACTGCGGCGCGACGCGGGCCAGGTGGCCCGTCAGGAAC
>JANNAJ010000474.1:0-1568 GCA_031384285.1 Verrucomicrobiota bacterium | reverse complement strand
GCTCTCGACGCCGGCCGGCCCGAACCAGCGGGCGAGGCGAGAGGACCCGGGACACGGGCCGTCGGCCGTCCGCTCCGCTGATATCAGTGACAACGCCGTCAGCAACGTCGCCGTGCCGGCCGCGGCGACCAACGAGTTGATGATTGCGTTCCCGCCGGCATCGATCGCTCCCGGAAGCTCGGTCCAGGTGCGCTTCGCGAACGACAGCTTTGTCAGCGGGAACCCGATCCCCAACGCGGTCCAGAGCACCGTGACCACCGCCGCGACCGGCTGCCAACCGCCGAGCTGCCGGGCCAGCAGGTCGGCATCGATGGCGGGACGGCGGCGCAGCCACATCATGGCACGGCCGCGCACCAGCACGAGCAGGGCGAGCGGCAGGAGGAGCAACGGCCACGCGGCCCGCAGCGCGCCCATGGTGTCGAACTGCGTGTTGAAGCGGATCCAGAACTCCTCGGTGAACACGCGCACCTGGAACAGCGTGGGCACCGTGAAGTTCGCGAGCACGAGGGCGAGCGTCGTGACCGCGGCGATGCCCAGTTCGCCGAGCGCGGCCGGCAACAGCAACCGTCGGACGAGCCTTCCACCGCGCATGAGGGGTTCGGCTTCCAGATGCTCGGTCTGGAGCTTCGACCACGCCCCGAGGACGAGGAATGTCGTGATCGGCCAGAGCAAGGTCGAGAGCACCAAGGCGGTCAGCGGCAACGAACGGAGGGCGACCGTTTCCGGTTCCCCCGTCGCGCGCCAACCCGCCGTCAGGTCGAGCCACGCGTTGGCTGCGAGGAAGGGTGGCATCGCGAGGCTCGCCGCGGCGCATGCCAGGACCGTGCCGCGCCAGCGCGCGCTCGCGCTCGCGGCCGCGGACATCGCGACCGCGAAGCCCACGACGAGCGCCAGCGCCGTCGCGCCAAAACCGACTGTGAACGAATTCAGCAGCAGGGAAAGGCTCATGGCCAGCGCAGCGCGACACCGCTTTGGTGATGCGCATCCGTCCGCGCCATCCCGATTTCATGTCTTGCCGAAAGCGCCGTCGTCGCTGCGCTCTGCCGGCGCGCTCCAAGATGTCTCGCGTTCATCGGCGGAAGATCTCCTTCAGTTGCCCGGTCGAATGGTCGAGTTCGCTCAGCAGCGAGGGCCAGTCGGGGGGCAGGGTCGGGGCGTTTGTCGTCGCGACTTCGAGCGCGTCGGCGGCGAGCAGGCGTTCGCGGACGGCGGGCGATCGCAGATAGTCGGACAGCCGTTGCGCCGCCCCGGGATGCGGCGCGCCCGCGATGATGCCCACGGTGTTCGGGATGAGCAACGATCCCGACGTCAGGGGTAGTGCGGCGACAGGCAGCCCCTCCCGCCGGCCGCCGGCGATGTCATCGGAGTCGGTCAGGCCGACCAGCGCCTCGCCGCGGGCGACCCGCTTCACGACATGCGAGTTGCCTTCCTCGATGAACGGCTGGTTGGCCGCAAGCATGCGGCACCAGGTGAGCCAATTGCTCTCGCCCCATTGCTGCCGCAGCGCCAGGAAGTGCGTGGCCGTCGTGCCGAAGAGCGGGAACGCCATCGAGACCTTGCCGCGCCAG
>JANNAJ010000447.1:0-1617 GCA_031384285.1 Verrucomicrobiota bacterium | reverse complement strand
CAGCACGGCGGGGAGGTAGGCGTCGTAGAAGCGATAGACGGTCACGTCGCACGTCTGCCACAGGTTGTTCACGAAGGTGACGGTCTGCGCCGGGCTGGGGCTGGCGGCGGGGGCGAGGGTGAACTTCACGCCGCGGAACTGGCTGTCGCGGATATCGGTCACGCCCACAAAGCGGTTGTCCACGTTCAGCAGCGCGCGGCGGGTCGCGGCGTCGGCGGGGTAGTCCATGGCGGTGAAGCGCAGGCGCACCTCGGGCCGCACGGCCGGGGTGCCGGTGGCCACATCGAGGAACCGGCGCGCCGTGAGACTGGGGACGACCGCGCTGGGCTGCTCCTGCACGGTGGAGGCGTAGACCAGGCGGTCCAAAGCGTCGGGCCGGCCGGTGGAGGTGAACTTGCCGCCGGAAGCCAGCATGAAGGCGGTGCCCTCCGTCCCGGCGACCACCACGCCATTGGTGAGGGTGACGGTGGCCCCGGTGACGGTCGTTCCGGGCGCGAGGTAGTGGACCGGCCAGTAGTGGTAGCCCCAGCGCCATTTCGCGGGGTCCGTACCCTCGGCGATCGGAAGTGCCCGCAAGGTGAGATCGGAAACCACCGAGGCAGGCAGCACGCCGGGCGGGCGCACGGTCATGCCGACGAGTTCCGAATTCAGCGGCGCTGCGATCGTGCCGGTGACGTTCGCGGCCTGCACCCAGGTCTTGTCCACGTCCAGATAATGCGCGCCCGCGCCGGCGGTGGCGAAGATCGGCAGCGTGGCGATGAAGGTGGTCGGCGGGGTGACCCCGGTGGTCGGGTTGACCACGTTCGCCAAGATGGAGTTCTTCAGGGTCAAAGTGCCGCCGCTGGTGGCGTAGTTGGCGTATTGGGCGGAATCGACGGTGATGAACTCGCCGGTGCTGCCCGTGCTGCCGGTTTGCCAGAGGACGTTCGCCACACTGTGGAACAGCGCGTTCTGAAGCGTGACGGCGAGCCCGTTCTTCACGGCGGTGCCGCAGTTCACGAACTGCGCGTGCCGCAGGGTCAGAGCGGTGTTCCCGATCGCGTCGATCCCGAGGGCGGCGTGACGGAGCGACAGGTTGGTGAGCGTGACCACGCCCAAGTTGTCCAGCTTCAACGCAGTGTTGGCGTAATAGCCGCTCAACGTGCCGGCGGGGACCGAGAGGGGTTGGCCGACGGAGTGGTCGTGCCGGGCGGTGAGGACCACCGGCCGGTAGGGCGTGCCCTGCCAGTTGAGCGTGATGCCGCTCAGCAGGTTCAGGCTCGGGCTGTTCGCACCGACATCATACTTGATCACCGTGCCCGCCTGGAAATCGACCGGTCCGCCGCTGATGCTCACGATGCCGGTGATGAGGTAGGTCGTCAGCGAATCGAAGGTGAACCCCGTGTTCGAAGTGAAGATGATCACGTAGTCGAGCACGACGCCGGGGCGGGACGAAGCGGCCAAGGCGGTTGCCGGTCGGGAGGTTGCAGGTTGCAGGTCGGCGCCGGCGCGCTCACCCGTGCTGCGGACTGGAAAGTCCGCGCTCCCGGCCGCAAGCAGGCGGCCTTGCTGGGTGCGGGGCCAGGCGGCGACGGCCTCGGTCGGGGCGGCGGGCAGCTCCAGCTTGGCGGTGCGGCG
>JANNAJ010000423.1:0-4027 GCA_031384285.1 Verrucomicrobiota bacterium | reverse complement strand
ATCTTCAAGTCTCCGTAGCCTGGTTCCCACCGCGACGCGCTTCCGATCGGCCGGGGGCTGCGGCGGTCGTGGCGCGTCGGGCGCGGTACCGACTTGGCCTTCGGCGCGGGAGGTGAGCGTCGTCGTCGCGAGCCCGAAATGGACGCGGGTGCCGGCCGGGACATCGGTCGTCCAGCGCACCACGGCGTTGGTCGGCGACACGTCGACGGTCGGACCCTCGGTGATCTCGACGGCACCGAGGCGGACGGCGAACAGGCAGAGCAGGAACCACCCGACGGCGGACAGGCCGGGCACCGAGCGGAGCAAGGATCGGATCGGATACATGGGCACGAAGGGGACGCGGGGCCACCGGACCTCGCGTCCTCTCGGGAAAGCCTTGATGAACTTGCCGGCCTTGGCGATGGCGATGTTCGTCGGGCCGCTGGGTCGCTTGGACCCGAGGCCGGGGACTTTTCGCCGTAGGCCTCGGGCGACGTGTCGGAGGCCGGTTGAAAACCCACCGTCGGGTCGTGGGGCCGGCACCCGGGAGGCGTCGGTCGGGGCTCCGGAGCCGGGGGAACAAAACCTTGCCTCGTCCGGCACGGATATGGCTAAGTCGCCGGCCTGCCGTGGAGGCACGGCGGAGGACGTCGTGAGCCGTTGCAGGTTGGATCCCGGATGAACCGTCGCCGTCTGCAGGTGCTGTATTCCGGCCGTGTGCAGGGCGTGGGCTTCCGTTACCAGGCCAAGCGGATCGCGGCCGGGTTCGAGGTGGTCGGCATCGTCCGGAACTTGGCCGATGGACGCGTCGAGATCGAGACGGAAGGCACGGTCGACGAGCTGAAGGAGTTCCTTCAGGCGATCCGCGAGAGCGGATTGGGGCCGATGATCCGGGGTGAGGTGGAATTTTGGTCCGAGCCGGTCGGAGGGTTCCGAGGGTTCGAGATTGTCCGGTGAACGAGATGAGATACGCAGTCATAGCAGACATCCATGGCAACTTGGAGGCCCTCCAAGTGGTGCTGGCGGACATCAAGGAACAGAAGTGCACCCATGTGGTGTGCCTCGGCGATGTGGTCGGCTACGGCGCGAACCCCAAGGAATGCCTCGACATCATCCGGGGCATGAACATCCCGGTCGTGAAGGGCAACCACGACGAGTACATCGGGGTCGACGTGAACCCCGACGGCTTCAACGACGCCGCGGCCGAGGCCGTGACGTGGTCCCGGGCGCAGCTCACCGAGGACGACCGCAAGTGGCTCCGCGAGCTCAAGTATTTCCGCCTCGTCGCGAACTTCTCGATCGTCCATGCGACGCTCGATGCTCCCCAGCGCTGGGGCTACGTGTTCGAGAAGCTCGAGGCCGCCGCCAGCTTCACCTACCAGAACACCCAGGTCTGCTTCTTCGGCCACACGCACGTCCCGGTCGCCTTCATCCGCGACACCGGTGTGCGCGGCGGCACCTACTCTAAGTTCCGGGTGGAGGCGGGCAAGAAGTACTTCGTGAACGTCGGCAGCGTCGGTCAGCCGCGCGACGGCAACCCGAAGTCCGCCTACGTCATCTACGACCTGGTGCAGCAGACCATCGAGCTGCGCCGCCTCGACTACCCGATCGCCGAGGCCCAGCGCAAGATCCGCGCGGCCGGCCTCCCGGAGCGTCTGGCGGAGCGCCTCGCTTCCGGGAAGTGAACTCCGCGGGTGGTCCATGCGGGGAACGGCGGACGCGTAGAGGTCCGTCCACAGCGCCGTCGACCCCGTGAAGATCCTCGTGCTCAAGCCCAGCTCGCTGGGCGACGTCGTCCAGGCGCTCCCGGTGGCGCGTCTCCTGAAGCGCCGGTTCCCGGCAGCCGAGCTCCATTGGTGGTTGAACAGCGAGCTCGTCCCGCTGCTCGGGAACGATCCCGACATCGACCGGGTCGTGCCCTTCGACCGCAAGAGCTGGGGTTCGCCCTTCGGATGGCCCGGAGCGGTCGGCTCGATCCGCGACCTGCGCCGCGAACGCTACGACTGGGTGATCGACCTCCAAGGCCTCGCCCGCAGCAGCGCGGTCGCCTGGCTCGCCGCAGGTGCCCTCACCATCGGCCTCGACGACCCGCGCGAAGCGGCTCCGGTCGCCTACGACGTGAGCGTCCCGCGCACCGGCTACGACGTCCATGCGGTCGATTGGTACCTTTCCGTCCTGCGCCGGCTCGATGTGCCGGTGACCTGGGATTTCGAGTGGATGCCGCGCGATGAAGGCGCCGCGGCCGCGATCCGGTCGCTCTGGCCCGACGACGGCCTCCGGTGGGTCGCGTTCCAGCCCGGGGCGCGCTGGACCAACAAACGTTGGCCGGCCGAGAACTTCGCGGCGCTGGCGGCCCGGTTGACCGCGCAGGACCCGTCGCTCCGCGTCGTCGTCCTCGGCGGCGATGCCGACCGTCCGCTCGGCGGCCAGATCGCGGCGGCCGCGCCGGGACGCTGCCTCGACCTCACCGGACAGCTCTCGCTGCCCGGCATGGTGGAATGGCTCCGCCGCTGCGTGATGATGGTCACCAACGACACGGGGCCGATGCACGTGGCCGTCGCGTTGGGACGTCCGGTCATCGGTCTCTTCGGTCCGACCGAACCGACCCGCACCGGGCCCTACGGACAGGTCGCCCACGTGCTCCGTGCCGATCTCCCGTGCGCGCCGTGCATGAAGGCGACCTGCGCCAACGCCGAACCGCTGGCCTGCCTGAAGGCCCTCACGGTCGACCTCGTCGCCCGGTCGGTCGCCGCCCGCCTCGGCTGATCCGGTTCAATCGGCGAGACGGCCCATCGCCCCGGCCCGCACTTCCCAGCGGGACAGGTCCCGTCCCAGCTCGTGCGGCCAGTTCTCCTCGGTGCAGGTCATGAACACCTGGCCCCCGGCGCGATGCGCCTGGCCGAGCAACGGCAGCAACCCGGCCCGCCGCTTCGCGTCCAGCTCGCCCATGACGTCGTCGATGAGCAGCACCGGCGGGCTTCCGTGGAGACCGGTGAGGAACTCGGCCTGCGCCGTCTTCAACGCGATCGCCAGCGTCCGCTTCTGCCCTTCGCTGCTGGACTCGGCGGCGCTCCGGTCGTTGACCAGCAGGTCCAGGTCGTCGCGGTGCGGGCCGACCACGGTGGCGCGGAAGACCCGCTCGCGTTGCCGGCTCTGGGCCAAGGCGACCGCGAGGTCGCCCTTCACGCTCGGCGCATAGGCGGCCTTCAGCTCGTCGGTGTCGTGCGCGATGCGCCGGAACGCGAGGCGCGCGAGCGGGGAGAACTTCGGCACCAGCGCCTGCCGCGCCGCCATCAGGGCGCCGCCGGTTTCCACGAGCTCGTGCGTGAAGCCGGCGAGCTGGTCGTCGTCCACCGTCGGCTGCTTGAGCAGCGCGTTGCGCGACCGCAAGGCCTGCGTGTAGCGCAACAGCAACGGAAGATACGACGGCTGGGTCTGCGCGAGGAGCAGGTCGAGGAAGCGCCGGCGTCCGCGCGCCGCGCCCTTCACGAGCTGGAGGTCCTCCGTGCAGAACACGACGGCGCGCAGCGTGCCCAGGTAATCCGCCAGCCGCCGGACCGGGACGCCGTTGAGCGAGAGCTGGCGTTCGCGCGGCGACCAGTAGGCCTTGATCTCCGCCGTCGCCTGTCCGACCACCGTGGCGCCGACGAAGTAGCCCTTCGCGTCGTGCCGGATCATCTGGCCGCCGCCCACGCCGCGGAACGAGCGCAACGTCGCGAGCAGGTAGATGGCCTCGAGCACGTTCGTCTTGCCCTGCGCGTTGTCGCCGAGCAACAGGTGGAACCCCGGCGTGAACTCCGCGTCCATCCGCGCGTAGTTGCGGAAGTCGCGGAGACGCAGGCGGGCCAGATGCACGGGCCGAAGATGGGGAACCGTCCCGGCGAAGGGAAGCGGCGGAAGAGCGGGCGGGTGCGATCCGCAGTGGCGGGCAACTTTTGCGGTGTTGTGCTGCTGTTTCGCCGAGTCGGACTTGGCAGTGCGCGAGGAGATAGCTTGGCACTGGGCAGGAGGTGGCGCCGGCTGATCGACGTCCTGCGATGCAGCAAAG
>JANNAJ010000410.1:0-7260 GCA_031384285.1 Verrucomicrobiota bacterium | reverse complement strand
GCACATGCCGAGCACGCCGACGTTGTTGAAGAAGAGCACGCCCGCGACGCACAACTTGTCCGCCGGCTCGACGAGCATCGCGCCGACGAGCACATCCGAACCCCGCGGCTCGTTCACCACCGCCGAGCGGAAATGGTCGTGCTGCTCGCGGAAGATCTTCAGCTGGTCGGCCGCCGTGCCACCACCGAGGTCGGGACCTCCGGCGACGACGACGCGGGTCGGCTCTCCGCCGGTGTGGGAATCGATGACCTGGATCCGTCGCGGTGGAAGCGTGCTCATGATTGTCCTCGAAGACTCCGACGCCCCGGTCGCTGCGTCTTGGCCGGATCCGTCGACACGTCCGTCAAAGACCGCACAAGCCGCGGCGAACAGGACGCGCGAGCGCCCCGCTCCCGGCGCCGATCACCGAGGAGCCGCCGCCGTGCTCTGCTTAACGGACCACTTCTTCGCTTTGGCGTTCGCGCTGTTCTCCCAGATGAACTCCACGATGGGCGTGGAGTCTTCGAGGCCGTGCGGATGATGCTTCACGCCGGGTTTGGCGATGAGGGTGATGCTCCCGCCGAGCTTGCGGTAACGCTCCGCGATCACGCCGGTGTTCTCGTCCCACGGCACGACCTCGTCCGCGTCGCCGTAGACGTGCAGCAGCGGCACCTTGGCCTTGGCGAGCGGGGCGAGGCGGTCGACCGGGTTGCCGGGATACGCGAGCGCCTCGGCCTCGGTCTTGAAGCCGTAGCGTTCCATCACCAACTGCCAGTCGCGTTTGCTCCCGGGACCTTTGCCCTTGCCGCCCGGCCAGCTCTTGAAGTCGCACACCGGCGCGTCGCCGTAGATGCACGAGACCTTGTCCGGATGCGCGCTGGCCCAGTTGTACACGTAGAGTCCGCCGCGGCTCAGGCCGACGAGCGCGGGCTTCTTGGCGAAACCGTGGTGGCTCGTCAGCTCGCGGTGGAGCGTCTCCCAATGCGCCACCGCGGCGGGCGCGCCGAGCATATCCGGCACGCTCATGTAGACGATGTGGAAGCCGCGCCCGAGCAGCGCGATGTCCGGGGCCGGCTTGTGGCCGAAAAACTCGCCGTGCCAGACCCACGGCTTTCCCGGTGCCGCGACCTTCGGCACGACGACGAGCACCGGTTTGCCGTCCACGTTGAAATCGTAACGGTCGTATCCGGACCAGGTCGTCTTCGTGCCGGGGAACGGCGCCGAAGCCGTATAAGCCTTGGTCTCGGCGACGGCGACCGATGAGGCGAGCAACAAGCCGGCGAGGATCACGCAGAGACTAGGAAAGTGGCGAAGCATGCCGATGGTCTCGCCGGAACCGGACCGCGAGTCAAAGCGCCATGCGGAGATTTCGGCACGGCGCGTCCCCAGGTCTGGACGGAGCGCGGGCGGCCCGCCCGCGCGGCCCGCATCGATGCGGGTGCCGAAGCCTTCCTGTGGTCCCGGACGCCGCCATGAGGTGCGGGCGGTTCCCCCCCGGAAACCGCGGCCGGGAGACGCGGACTTTCCAGTCCTCCGAGCGGGTTGTAGAGCACCCCGCCCAACACTCCGGGCTGCCAGCGACCGGTCGTCACCGCGAGATGACGGGAACGCGGCTTGCGGGCGGGCCGCCCACGCTCCGACGGCTACCGCAGCGAACGAAGTTTCGCGGACACCTCGGCGGCCACGTTCGCGGCCTCCTCCATCGTCTTGCCTTTGCCCATCCCGGGGCGCACATGGCCGACGTAGGTGAGCCACGTGTCCTTCTGGGTGCGCTGACGCTGCTGCACGAGCTTCAGGACCTGCGCGGCGCGCGGATCCGACTGGACCAGCCCGGCAGGCGAATCCGCGGAGACGATCACCTCGTCCGCGCCCAAGTGGCGCAAGAACTCGCGGGCGATGAGCCAATGGCCCTGGGTGTTCGCGTGGACGCCGTCGCCGGCGAGCAGGAACTTCGGCTCGGTGCGACGGCGTTCCTCCAGGAAGCGGTCCATCGGCCCGTGCGCGTCCACGACTTCCCAGCCGCTCTTCCGCTGCGCGAGCAGCCACTCGGCGTAGCGGCCGAGCACACCGTTGTAGCCTTCGAACGGCTGCGGATACGCGTCGCGTCCCGCGGGCAGCGTGTTCTTGCCCAACGGCACCGGGTCGAACGAAGGCGGCGTGACATGGACCACGCGCACGCCCTGATGTGCGGCGAGCTCCCGGAGCTTGCGGATGCCGTCCTGGAACGCCTTCGCCCGGTCGTCGCCGTAGGGATAGTAGATGCCGTCGTTCATGCCATAGCAGACCACGAGGAGGTCGGGCTTCGCCTTCTCCAGCACGCGGCCGATCCGTTCATGCACCCCGGGCCGCGGGAACGATCCGCCCGCGTGGCCGGGTTCGGACAACCCCGAGACGGTCTCGCTCGGCAGGCCCAGGTCGATGATCTCCAAATCGGCGTCGGGGAACTTCAGCCGCAGCCAGGTCTCGACGAACTCCACCCATTCGCCCGCGTAGGTGATGCTGTCGCCGAGGAACACCACGCGCTTCGCCGCCACGAACGCGCGCGCCGCCGGAGCCGGCACCGCCGCGGTCGTCGCCGGGACGAGCCGCACCTTGCGGATGTCCATCACCGCCGCGGCCTGCTTGCGCTGCGGCTTGATGGCCAAGGTCTGCTTGCCGGCGGTCGCCAAGGTCACCCGACCGATGCGGCGCGGGACGAAGTTCTGGAAATGCCCGGTCTCCTCGACGACGAACGGTAGTTTCTCACCGCCGACCTCGACGACGACATCGCTGCCGCCGTTGCCGTTGCCGCAGCCCTGCCAGACCTCGACATCGAAGGTGCCCGGTGTCGTGACCGTGAAATCCCAGTGCGCCCAATCGGACGGCGTCACCCAGTAGCCGAGGCAGTTTTTGTTGGTCGCCGGCTCATAGCGCATCATCACGCTGTGGGTCGTCGCCTCGCCCGAGCGCATCACGATCTCACCCGACGCCTGCTGCACGACCGGGTCGCCTTCCGGCGCGGGCACGAGACTGATGCCGTGCAAGGTGAACCCGCCGGCCGAACCGGCCTTCGGTCCGGCCTTCACTTGGCACGGGTCGGATTTCGGCAGGTAGAACCGGGAGACCGGGACGACCGTGGTGCGGCGTTTGTCGGACCCTTCCGGCAACACCACGCCGAAGGTCTGCCCCGCGATCTCGATGACGAGCTCCGCGCCTTTCGCCGCGCCGGAGACCGCCGCCTCGATGTCGTACCGGCCCCAACGCGACGGCTTGAATCCCCACGTCTCCGCGTTGGTCGCGTATCCGGCGATGAAACCGATCCGCCCTTCGGAGGACGGTCGGATCGTGCCTTCCGCCAAGGCGGCCGGCGCGACAGCGGATGCGATCGACAAGCACAGCAAGGCGGATGACCGGGCGAGGCTCGGGAGAATCATCCCCGGAGGATGTCGCCGGATGCCGCGGACGGGAAGCCTCGATCACTTGCCGCTCACTTGCCGAGCTTCGCATCCAACTCGGACAACCGGAACCGGACGCTCACCACATAAGGCTGCTCGCCTTCCGTCCAATGCCCGTAGGTCGTCGTCACGAAGGTGCCGTCGCGCAGCACCTCCACACCGGGATACGCGCAATCCCACGCGTGGTGGTTGTCCATCAGGCGCACGCGATAGGCGCCCTCGCGGCGGGCGACGATGTCCTCGTACCGCCCGACCCAGCCGACCCAGTCGCCCTGCGTCTTCGAGACCCGCGTGGTGTCGCGGAACGAGATGAAGAGGCGGCCGTCCGGCGCATACTTCGCGACGTGGCGGTCGCCGGTGAGCGCGCCGGGCAGTTCGCGCGGAGCGGTCCAGGTGGCGCCCTCGTCGTCGGAGAAGATGACGTGGGAATTCTTCCGCCGGGAATTCTCCCGCAACAACAGGGCGATCTGCCGGCCATCGGGCGAACGCACCACACCGGGCTCGCAGAGATGGACGTCCGCCGACGCGAACAGCTCGCGCGGCCGGCTCCAGGTCAGCCCGCCGTCGGACGATCCGACCTGATAGAGCCGGAACACGACCGGCTTCTCCGGCTTCGCATCGGCGGCGATGTACCGGCCGTCATCGTGGAACCACGCGAGGTAGCTCCCCGGCTTGCCGCGCACCGCCTCGACGCTGCCCATCACCACGATTCCGCCCCAATCCCCGGCGGGCTTCAACGGCGACCAGGTAGCGCCGTCGTCCTCCGAGACCGCCAGCCTCGCCGGATACATCCCCGACCACACGATGAGCCGCTTCTTGCCGGCGGCGTCCACCACCCGATGGATCGTCGGCGTCTCGAGCGAGGTCGCCCAGTTCTCCGGCACGGGCAACCGCGGGCTCCAGGTCACGCCGGCGTCCGTGCTGCGCTTGAGTTGGATGGCGCCCTTGCCGTGACCGCGCGGATAGACGCAGAGAAGGGTCTTGCCGTCCTCGAGCAGCATCGTCGTGGGATGCCCGAGGTATCGTCCCGGCTCGCGGTCGACGACCACCTGACGTCCGGTCTCCGCCGCGAGATCGACCACAGGCACGGTGTGGCCCGGAGCCTCCGCCGCGTGGATCGACGACATCGCGACCGACACGAGCAGAAGGGGAACGAGGAGGAACGGCTTCATGCGCCGAAGCTGCCGGATCCGGGCCCCGCCGAGAAGCTCGGAGCATCCGCCGTCGTGTCCGCACCTCCCGATCGCACTCGCCGGCCTGCCCGCTTGCCGCGGGCCGCGGGCGATGCCTTCATCACGCGGTGAACCCCCGCCCTCTCCGCGCCGTCGCGGCCCTCCTCGCCGGCTTGGCGCTCACGTCGCTCCCGCTCGCGGCGGCCGGCGGTGGCGACGGCGATTGGCCGCAGTTCCGCGGTCCGGGCGGCCTCGGTCTCGGTGCCGCCGATGCCCGGCCGCCCGTGGTCTTCGGTCCCTCCACCAATGTCGCGTGGCGCGTCGAGGTTCCCGCCGGCAACTCCTCTCCGATCGTCCAGGGCACACGCGTCTACCTCACCGCCTTCGCCGAAGGGAAGCTGCTCACGCTGGCGATCGACCGCGGTTCCGGCCGCGAGATCTGGCGGCGCGAGGTCGTCCCGCAGAAGGTCGAGGAGGTCCATCAATCCCTCGGGAATCCCGCCTCCGCCACGCCGGTCACCGACGGCGAACGGGTCTACGTCCACTTCGGTTCGGTCGGCGTCCTGGCCTACGACCTCGATGGAAAGGAACTCTGGCGACGGCCGATGGCGCTGACGCAGACCGAATACGGCGCGAGCTCCTCGCCCGTGCTGGCCGGTGGCAACGTGATCCAGCTCATCGACCAGGACGGCGGCTCGCACCTCGTCGCGCTCGATCGCCGCACCGGCGCCGTCGCCTGGCGCATCGAGCGGCCGGAGATGCGCCGCGGTTTCGGCACGCCGATCGTCTGGGACCACGACGGCGCCTCGGACCTGGTCGTGCCCGGGACGGTCTGGCTCAAGGGACTCGATCCGCGCACCGGATCCGAGCGTTGGCGCGTGAGCGGGTTGGCCCGCATCACCTGCACCTCGCCCGTCGTGGGCGACGGCGTGCTCTTCACCGCCAGTTGGACGACCGGCGGGGACCACAACGCCGAGCACATCACCATGCCGCGCTTCGACGAGTTCCTCGCCGCGCACGACACGGACAAGGACGGCAAGTTCAGCTACGACGAGCTCCCGCCCGGTCCGATGAAGCAACGCTTCAAGCACATGGACGGCAACCGCAGCGGCTTCATCGAACGGGCCGAATGGGAATCGATGGCGGACATCTTCGCCCGCGTGGAGAACCAGGCCTTCGCGGTGAAGCCGGATGCCAAGGGCGGGCTTTCTGACGCCGGCGTCCTCTGGCGCTTCAAGAAGGGCCTGCCGTACGTCGGCTCGCCGCTCCACTATCGCGGCCGGTTCTACATGGTGAAGAACGGCGGCATGCTGACCTGCCTCGATCCGCTGACGGGCAAAGCCGTCTACCAGGAAGAACGCCTCGGCGCCGTCGGTGATTACTACGCGAGCCTCGTCGCCGCCGACGGACGCATCTACGTCACCTCGCAGCGCGGCGTGGTGACCGTGGTCAAGGCCGGTGACACCTTCGAGGTACTCGCCCGGAACGATCTCGGCGAGGTCGCCCAAGCGAGCCCCGCGCCGCTCGGCGACACCTTGCTCGTCCGCACCGCCGGCCATCTCGCCGCCTTCCGCCAGAGTCCCGCCCGCTGATCTTTCCCTTCCGATGAAGAACCTGCTTCTCGCCGTGTCGCTGTTGGTCGTCGGGTTCGTAGCTCCCTCGCGCGCCGCGGCCCGGCCGCCGAACGTGGTCGTCATCTTCGTCGACGACATGGGCTACGCGGACATCGGCCCCTTCGGCGCGAAGGTCGCGACGCCGAACCTCGACCGCATGGCCCGCGAAGGCCGGCGCTTCACCAACTTCCACGTCTCCTCCGCCGTCTGCTCCGCCTCGCGCGCGGCGTTGCTCACTGGCTGCTACCACAGCCGCGTCGGCATCCACGGCGCGCTCGGTCCCGGATCCAAGACCGGCCTCGACCCCTCGGAGACCACGCTCGCGGAGCTGGCGAAACAGAAGGGCTACGCCACCGGCATGGCCGGCAAATGGCATCTCGGCGACGCGAAGCGCTGGCTGCCCACCGCCCAGGGCTTCGACGAATGGCTCGGCCTGCCCTACTCCAACGACATGTGGCCGCTCCATCCGGAATCGCCGAAAGGGTATCCCGACCTGCCGATGTTCGACGGCGACCGCATCGTGGAACCGGCGATGACCCACGCGGACCAGGAGCAGCTGACCACCCGCTACACCGAGCGCGCCGTCTCCTTCATCGAGCGGAACAAGGACCGCCCGTTCTTCTTCTATCTCGCGCACAACATGCCGCACGTCCCGCTCCACGTGAGCTCCAAGTTCGCCGGCCGGTCCGGTGCCGGCCTCTACGGCGACGTCGTGCAGGAGATCGATTGGTCCGTCGGCCAGGTGCTCGACGCGCTCCGCCGCACCGGCATCGACCAGGACACCTGGGTGGTCTTCACCAGCGACAACGGCCCCTGGCTCAGCTACGGCGACCACGCGGGCTCCGCCGGTCCGCTGCGCGAGGGCAAAGGCACGAACTGGGAGGGCGGCACACGAGTCTCGTGCCTCATGCGCTGGCCGGATCACATTCCGGCCGGCACGACTAGCGACATGATGCTGATGACCATCGACATTTTTCCAACGCTCGCCCATCTCATCGGCGCGAAACTGCCCGATCACAAAATCGACGGCCTCGATGTGTGGCCCGTGATCTCAGGTGACGC
>JANNAJ010000390.1:0-1748 GCA_031384285.1 Verrucomicrobiota bacterium | reverse complement strand
CTTCCTGGCCGATGTTGGCGCAGAAGGCGATCATCTCGGCGTTGCCGTAGATGTCTTTGATCCAAGAGAGCAGCACCGAGGTGTCGAGGCCGCCGGAGTAAGCGAGGACGATTTTCATGTTCAGATAGACAAGTCGCCGAGAGTGAAGGGCAAGGCGGCGGGTGTGGAAAGCGGTTTCTGGGGGGCTCCGATCAATCGCGCTCGATTCGATCGGGGAGTTCGTCCCGGTCATCGGCGGAGCGGGGGAAGTGTTCCGCGAGCCGGGCGCCGACCATTTCGATGCCCACTAGCAGGCCCTGGGTGAATCCACCGGCCTTGAACCTCCCGGAAACAGCGACGCTGACGTCGTTCCAGAACGGCGGGCCGCATCGGGCATGGACGGCTTCGTCTCCGATGACCGCAAACTGCCGGGACTTCGGCACTAGGTAGAGCAGCACTCCCTTGCGTCGGGCCGTTCGTTCCCTGCCGAGAGGGACGAAGGCTTCGCGGGCTTCGGCGAGCACGTCCTTGGCGACGTGGCGCGAAACGTAGACGCGGATCTCTCCGGAGGACCGCGCTTCCGCGTCGGCGATGGCCTTGAGGATGACCGCGTCGTCGAGCTGGTTCAGGAAATCTTTCGGGTTCATACGATCTTACCAGCTGCCGCTGGCGCCTCCGCCACCGGATCGTCCACCGCCGCCGCTGAATCCGCCGAAGCCTCCTCCGCCAGAGCCCCAACCTCCCGAACTCCCGCCGCCCCAACCGCCGGACCATCCGCCCCAGTCACGAAGGCCGCCGCGCCGATACTCCCTGCCCGAAGATCCGCCGAGGATGATCGACCAGATGACGAACAACGCGAAGATCGACGCGCCGATCCCGAACCATCCGAAGGCCAGCACCGCGAGCGGATGCCCGAGACCGCCGATGATTCCGCCCGCGAGCGCGTCCGCGGACCGGGCCAGACCCGTCTTCGACGACTGCGCGACCGCGCGGCCGATGGCTCCGAGCGTTGCGCCGATCAGCATCGCGAGGAAGGCGAGGACCTTGATCTTGGACGACTGGAACCTGGAGGCGGTCGTGGACCCGTCTCCACGATACTCTCCCTTGGACGCGGCGATGATCGCGGCCACTCCGGCTTCGACTCCGCCGCCGTAGTCTCCCACGCGGAAGCGCGGCGTGATCTGTTCCTCGATGATCCGCTTGGAGGTGGCGTCGGGGATCGTTCCTTCCAATCCGTAGCCGACTTCGATGCGCAGTTTCCTGTCCTCGGTGAAGACGAGCAACAGCACGCCGTTGTCCCGGCCCTGCTGGCCGATCTTCCACTCCTTGAAGAGGCGCGTGGCGTGGTCGTTGAGTTCCGCGCTGGCCGGCAACCGGCGGTAGATGGCAACGACGATCTGCCCGGACGTCTGGCGCTCGAACGAGTCGAGTTCGCGGAGAAGCCTGTCCTTGGCCGCGGCCGACAGGACACCGGCCTGGTCCTCGACGTAGCGCTCCGGCTTTGCCGGCAGCGGTTCTGCGGCGGGACTGCGCCAACCCGCGAGCAGCATCGCTACGAGACCGACGACGAACGCCGCGCTTCGAAGAGCAATCCCGTGGGCAAATGGTGAAATGGCGTTCACGGACAGGCGTTACTTGGCGGGCGTGGGTTGGCCGA
Source organism: Verrucomicrobiota bacterium (assembly GCA_031384285.1). Classification (GTDB taxonomy): domain Bacteria; phylum Verrucomicrobiota; class Verrucomicrobiia; order Limisphaerales; family UBA9464; genus CAIVQB01. The sequence continues at coordinate 112 of JANNAJ010000390.1, read as the reverse complement.
AGTTGAACTCGACCTTGGGCGCCTTGTCGCTACCGGCCACCGCCTGGAAGTAGGGACGCGTCTGGTAACCGAACATTCCGGCGAAAACGACGTTGGGGAACTGCTTCACCGA
>JANNAJ010000331.1:0-2975 GCA_031384285.1 Verrucomicrobiota bacterium | reverse complement strand
ATGCGAGCCGCGGCCACGGGCGCCTCCGGGCCCCGTCCCGTTGGGAGTTCCGCCTTCAGGCGCCTGGACCGCACACCATCCCGGGCCGCTTGGACGCGTGATCCCGGACACGACATGCTCCGGCTTCGAGGGCGGTGTGCGATGCCCCAAATGCCGAGGGCAACTCGGCCAGACGGAGCACAACTCCGCGCCACTTCCGCCGACGTGTCCGCCACTTCCGATCACAGCCACCCCTGCCGGATAAATCGGATCGAACGCCGGTCCGTCGGGCGACGTCAGCTGCGCGCGCTCTCTGCGACCGTCGTGGAGGTCGGGGCCGTGCCGGAAAGGCGAGGGACCTTGCCCGGTCCTTCCACGTGCGGCAGTTTGCGCGGACGAGATGACGTTGGTGTTGCCCAGTACCGGTCGACGACAGCGGTGGCGATCACCTTTGGTGGTCGCGCTGCTGGTGTCGCTGGCGTTGCATCTCTACGTGTTCTTCGTGGCTTGGCTCGTGCCCGAGCTCATGCGCCGCGGCTGGATCCCGGGATGGTTGAAACCGGTCGTCGCCGCCGTCGCCCCTGCCGTCGTGGCCAACATCACGGCGAAAGCTCCGCCGGCGCCGCCGCCCGACATCGAGATCCCGCTCCAGTTCATCGAGGTGGACCCCGCGCTGGCCGCGACGGAACCGCCGAAGGACGCCCAGTTCATGTCCACGGCGAACACCGTGCTCGCCAACCCGGTCCCGGCCCCCGAGGCCAAGCGCGAGCCGCGCATCGACGGACGACGCGAGGACACCCTGAAGACGTTCGAGACCGTCCGACCGACGAAGGTCGTCGAGCCGGTGGTGCCCGAGGACCTCGTGAAGGAGATCGCGCGCGAAGCGATGAAGCCGCTGCCCAAGGGCGGCCTGAAACCGGGCGACCTCGCGCGGGCCAAGCCCGTTCCCGACGCGAAGACCGACCGGCCGCAGGAAGCGCGCGAAGCGCAGGAATCCCGCGAGCCCAAGGTCTCGGCGCAGAAGAAGCGCAAGACGGTGAGCCAAGCGCGCGCCGAACGCGGGATGATGGTCGGCGAGCAGATGAAGCTCGACGGCGGCGCGCCGCGTTTCGGCATCGAGCCGACCTTCAACGTCAAGGCCACGCAGTTCGGCGAATACAGCAGCCGGCTCACCGCGGCCGTGCAGGCGCGCTGGTACCATCTGCTCGACGAGCGGCACTACTCGCTCGAGCGCACCGGCAAGGTGGTCGTGCGCTTCAAGCTGCATCCCGACGGATCGGTGAGCGCGATCAAGACCGCGTTCGAGACCACCGGCGAACTCTATTCCCTTCTTTGCGAGCTCGCCATCGAGCAGCCCGCGCCCTTCGGCAAATGGCCACCGGCGCTGCTGCACGAGATCGGTGCCGAGCCCGTCGAGGTCACCTTCACGTTCAACTACTTCTACAACTGACCTGATGACCGCCTCCATCCGCGATGCCGGCCCGTTCATGTGGCTGCTGCTCACCCTCTCCGTGGTCGCCCTCGCCTACATCCTCGAGCGCGCCTGGGCCCTCCGGCGTGCCCGGGTCATGCCGCCCGCGCTCGCCGAGGCGCTCGCCGACCGCGATCCGGCGGAGGTCCGGACCATCTGCCACGCCAACCCGTCGCCGCTCGGGCGCCTCGCGCTCGCGGTCGTCGACCATCTCGCCTGGCCGAAGGCCGAGAACGCCAGCGCGCTGGAGGTCCGCGCCCGGCAGGAGGTCGCCCAGATGGAGCGGGGCCTCGTCGTGATCGAGATCATCGTCGGCATCGCGCCGCTGATCGGCCTCGTGGGCACCATCTACGGCATCATCCCGCTCTTCGGCGATTTCGGGAAAGCGGTGTCGGGCGACAACGCGCTGATGGCGAAGGGCATCGCCGCCGCGCTCAACAAGACGCTCGCCGGTCTCGGCGTGGCGATCCCGGCGCTGGTCGCGTGGAGCTATTTCAACAAGAAGGTCGAGTTCCTCGCCGTCGAGCTCGAAGGCCAGTGCGACGCGCTCCTCCGCCGCTACTACCTCGGCTCCCCCCGGACCGGCGAGGCCCCGGCCGTCCCGGCTTCCCGCCCATGAAGTTCTATCCGCGGCGCCGGCGCACCGCGCCCGCAATCATCATCATCTCGCTGATCGATGTGCTGATCGTGCTCGTGATCTTCCTGCTCACCGCCACGACCTTCAAGAACCAGCCCTCGGTCAAGCTGACCTTGCCCGAGACCGGCGACACGCCGAAGCCGGGCGCGTCCGACGAGAAGCCGCCGATCATCGTCACCGTGGCCGTCGGCGAACCGCACTACTTCGTCGGCAACCGGCCGGTGACGAGCGACAAGCTCCAGACCGAGCTGAAGCTCGCGGCATCGGCCGATCCGGAGACGCGGCTGATCATCCGTGCCGACGGCGGCGCGGAGTGGCGGCTCGTGGTGAAGGTGATGGAACTGGCCAAGCTGGCGCCGATCACGCACGTCAAGGCCTTCACCAAAGGCGCCGCTCCGGCCGGCCAACGCTGACCCCACGGCATCTTCCACCTCCCGGGAGGGCGGATTTTCCAGTCCGCCCAGCAGCGTCCACCGGACCTTCGACCCTTCGACCCTTCGACCTTCGACCTTCGACCTTCGACCCAAGACCTTCGACCCAAGACCCAAGACCCTCGACTCTCGACTCTCGACTCTCGACTCTCGACTCGTGCCGCCGCGTTTCGTTTCGGATACGGCGGCGTGCCTCTCGGACATTGTCGCCCGCCTGCTTCCGCTCTTACGATGTCCGCCGTTCACTGAACCTCGGTACCGTTTCGACGCAATCTTTTCCTGATCATGCCCAATCCCTGGACCGGCAAAGGCAACCCGTACACGCGCAAAGAAGTCCGCGACCGCTTGATGAGCACCATCAAGAAGGGCGACGCCATCATCGCCGGCGGCGCCGGCACCGGCATCAGCGCCAAGTTCATCGAGAAGGGCGGCGCCGACCTCATCATCATCTACAACT